>CAXSFF010000288.1:0-5249 GCA_964236035.1 uncultured Acetobacteraceae bacterium | reverse complement strand
GCGGGTCGAGGACGGCGACGCCAGGCGGGATGGCGTCGCCAGGGTCGATCTCGCGGCTGCGCGGAGGGCGGCCACGGCGGATCGCCTTTTCGGCTTTCGGCGCCGCGACCGGATGGGAAGCCTGCTGCTGTAGCTGCGCCACCTCCGCCTCCAACTCGGCGATGCGGCCGTTGGCTGCCTTGGCCGCGCGGTTGGTCTCGCGGCTTTTGACCTTCAGGGCGGCGTTGGCCGCCTCAAGCTTTTCGATGTGCGCCCGCAGCTCGCCCTTGCTCGGCGGTGGAACCCGTGCCGGGATTGCGGCGGCCGGAGCAACAACCGGCTTGCGGATGGGCGTAGCTTTCACATGCGTTTTTGCAGCCTTCGCCTTGGCAGTCGCAGGCGGAGCAGGCGTTGGGGCAACTTCGATCGGTTTTGCACGTGACGCTGCCTTGCCGGCGGCAGGTTTCGGCTTGGCTGCCGCCGTTGTCGTCTTCGTCGATCGTGCCACTGTTCTCTCCCATTGCCATCGAACGGCGATGGCGTGCTGCTGTTTCGCCAACGCGGCCGTGACCAGTCAAGATTTCCCGCTCATTGCCAGCAAACGACTGATCCGCGGTTGTGGATTCACACTGGCATCCGCTTGTGCAGCTGGCGCATGGCGACGTTGGCACCCGTGATCAGGATGGCGTAGAGCTGCTTGCCATCGGGCACGGCTCGCCACTCCACGGATGCGTTGGACGAGATCAGCGCCCGCCGTTTGGTCAAGGACGCCAGCCGTCGAACGCTGGAGCTTCTGCAACAGCTGCACTTGCAGGAGCTGTCGGCGTTCAGAAAGCGTGTCGGCGTTAATACTTCCGAAACAGATAGCGGGGTAGGCTTTGGCTTCCGGACACTTAGGGCTTCAACCGTGAGCATCGTCCAACAACTCGGTCCCTTGCCCTACTCTCCGCATGCGCGGCAACGCTCGGCATCCGAGGGCTTCACGGTCCCTGGCGTGAACACCGACACGCTCAACTCGTTCTCACCCGCCACCTTTGCCACGATACGGAGCCTTCTCGGTCTGCAGGATGTGCAGACGATGGCAGACAGCACTGGATTAACAGCTTCAACCGGCTCGTGCTCCTCACCAGCCACCCATACCTGAACCAAGTCAGGTTCTTGGCAGGGCGGCATGATCCGGATCGCCGTTGACCGCGTGCGAAAGGCCTGACGTTGAACGTAAGGGATGATACCCTATGCAGAAGGCTCCCCATTGCCGCCCTGCGACGAAGATGGGAGCGGACACGAAGATCAGCGTGCTGCGGTCCTTTTGACCGAGGTTGCGGGCGAAGATCTGCAATCGAAACGGCGCGCTGTCCCGCGCGGCACGAAGGCTGATGCGCTCCTTGATGAGGCGGCGATTACGGCTGTGAAGTTCGTTCCAAGCCAAGTCGCTGCCTTGAGGCTGAGCCCATTGCGACGTGTGCGTGGGCAGGTAGCCATTCCGATCGAACACTGGACAGGTGTGCACCCTAGGGTCGAAGACGAGTGTCGCCTCTTGGATGGCTGGCAACAACCGTTCGGCCATGTCGAGGAAGCGAGTTGTATACTGCGCCGGGTTGGTTCCCGGAACGGGAACGTAGTTCTCGTCGAACAAATCGGCCTCGGTAAGCCGGTCGGATGCGATCTCCGCCTCGAAGACAGCCATGATTTCGCGCGCACCCTGCTGGACGCGACCGACGAATCGTGACTCGTCCGTTCCGCTGCCTGTCTCAACCCCATGTGATGCAATGGCCTCGCTCGCCGTGAGGAGGTCCAGGATTGTGTCGTGTGCCCGTTGCAGGTCATTGTCCGACCGGCGCACTCCTTCGGCCATGTTCGTCATGGATTGTCCCAGTGTCTCACAACGTGCGCTCGTCTGACGGGTATGATCGGCAATGATGTCGGCCATGCTGGTGATCTCCGCCATGCGCTGGCGTGTGCTGCCCAGCTTGCCGAGCACGGACGCGCCCGACCGGCTCAGCGCGCTCGCCTGGCCCGCGCTGTCGTGCACGCGACCGATCAAGCTGCGCGCGCCGGACCGCAATCCTTCCACGGTGACGCGTATAGCGCGGGTCGCCTCAGCAGTCCGAGCGGAAAGCGCTTTTACCTCGGCCGCGACAACGGCGAAGCCGCGTCCGGCTTCACCGGCATGTGCTGCTTCGATAGCGGCATTCAGCGCCAACAGCTTGGTCTGTGACGCGACCAAGTCAATCTGCAATGCTACGGCGTCGATACTTCGCAGCGCCTGTTCTAACACCGCACCGTGCAGGCCCATCGCGGAGAGCACTTCGGTCAGCGCAGACACACCATCGAGCATGGTACCCAACGCGCTAAACGAATCGTCCGTGTCCGAGCGGGCGCTGGTTGCATGATCCCGTCCTCGCTCGGTCGCTACGGCGATGTTGGCATTGTCGGTGGATACCTCCGCCGTGAACACTCGCAGTTGGTCCAGTTCGGCCGCTTGCGTTGTCAGGCGGCCCGACACGTCATCTATAAATCCGGCAAGGTCAGCCACGCCGAGGGTCAGCGAGTTCGCTTGACGCGCCACCTGCTGTGCCGATGTGTCGGACAAAGGCATGTTTGGCAGCGCAGGGGCATCCATGGCCGACAGGCTAGCAGCAAGTCCCTTCGCAGCGGTTAACCATCGTTGCGTCGAACGGAGAGAACCGCACGGCCTGCTTCCTACGCAGCTACGGCCCGGACCACCTGGACGTGCACTAGGCGCAGGTGAACCTTGCTGCCTACCCCCGCATGGCAACTGGGCTCAAGCTGCAGGACAACGTTTGCAATCACGTCTTCATGTCGCTGCAGCAAGCCAACCTTGACGGCAATCACGACCAGCCGGGCGGTGGCCGCTCGTCACATTGGCCGCGCTCCAGCTGTCGCGGCACGGTGAAGAGGGCGCGGGCACCAACGCCGACGACTGCGTTCAATGTATCGACGTTCAGCCCAAAGTGCTGGAGCTGGCTTAGAAGACAGCGGGGCTTCGCTGAGTTGATCGAACTGCGTTCTTCAATGAGCCTTAACGAAGCTCCGGCATGCTCCCGTCATGATCAGATCGGGCCGTTCGTCTACGCTTGCTGGAAAGCTGCTCCCGCATACCATCGCTGCTCGTCTTGCTTGCGTGGGCGGTCTGGCTGTCCTGGTTGCGGTTGCGCTGGTTCTGGTGCCGACCTGGTGGACGACACGCGCCGCATTGTTCGAGCGGGCAATGTCCCGCCTGGACGTCAACATGCGGTTCCTGAGCTACGATGTCAGCCGTCTTGGCCCGGTGCGGCTCGTGAATGGCCAGCTTTGGGCCGGCCCCGTGCTGCTGGACGGCAACCTAGAAATCGTGGATCGGGTGCGCACCTTAGCAGGAGGCACCGCCACGATATTCCGCGGCGGAGTGCGCGTAGCCACCAACATCGCCAATCCTGACGGCACGCGCGCGATCGGGACCGTTCTTGCCTCTGGTGTTGTGCGCGACACGGTGCTGCGGGATGGGCGGCCGTATCGCGGCCAGGCTGACATCTTGGGCCTGCCTTACTACACTGCCTACGAACCCCTGTTGGACGCGACGGGCGCGGTCATTGGTATCCTCTACGTTGGTATTCCGAGAGCCGAGTTCCTGTCTGTCCTGCATCACCTGCAGATCATGGACCTGCCCCTGGCGGGGTCTGCTGTCCTGAGCAGCGCCGCTCTGCTGCTGTTGATGGTGCGGCGTACCTTGCAGCCCCTGCTGCTTCTGAACAAGACGCTGTTACAGCTTGCTGACGGCAACATTCGGGAGGCTGTTCCGGGCCTTGATCAGTTGGATGAGGTCGGAACCACCGCCCGGGCGGTGGCCCGTTTGCAAGGCCAGCTGCGGCAGCGCGAGCATCTGGAAAGCCAGCGGGTGACCGATGCCGGGTTGCGCGACGAGCAGGCCGAACGAACGGGGGCGGCCGTCATCGCATTTGATGCCCAGGTGACGCAAACCCTGGCCGAACTGCAGGAAGAGGCAAGCCGGCTCACAGCGGTGTCGGAGAACCTGCTGGTGGCCTCCGACCATACCCGGACAGTGGCTGGATCGGGTCACAGGGCCTCGAGCCAGGGCTTGCACGAGGCAAAGGCGATGGCGACAGCGGCAGAACAGCTTTCCCAATCGGTGTCGGAAGTCGCTGCCCGGGTGGCGCACTCGGCAGCGATAGCTGTTCGAGCGCAGGACGAAACCCGGCACATGCACGATCAGGTAGAGGGCTTGTCGCAGGCCGCCACCCACGTGGGGCGTGCGGTGGTGCTGATCCGCAAAGTAGCGGCCCGGACCCACTTGCTTTCCATCAACGCGACCATCGAGGCCGCCCACGCGGGTGAAGCCGGTCAAGGTTTTTCCGTGGTGGCGCGTGAGGTGAAGGAGCTGGCGCAGCTGACGGCTCAGGCCACGGACGAGATAGGGATGGAAATCGAGGCCATTCGGAATGCCACCGGGTCCGTAGCAAGCGGCATTGCTGTCGTCAGCGCGACGGTCGCCGAGATGAACGATGTCACCCGCGAAGTCGCAGTCGCAGCACGGGACCAGGCTATGGCGACGACCGAGATCGCGCAGCACGTGCACCAGGCGGTGCAGGAAGCGGCGGCGGTTTGCGCGAGCCTGGAGCGCATCGATGACGGTGCGGACGTAAGCACCGAAAAAGCTGTCGTGGTTGCAGGCGCCGCAGCCAGCCTTGCCGGGCGGTCCGACACGCTGCGGGCTCAGGTCGATGATTTCCTAGGCAAGGTACGGGCCGCGGCGTGAAGCAGCCGCCACGAACGGCGTGACCGAACATCTAACGAAGTAATCGCCCTGGCCCGAAACGCATGGTGCACATTTCAAGGGGCGCTGATCGAGTTCAATGCACCTTAAATAGCTTTAGTCCTAATGTGTCATAAAGATCTTCAATGGGCTGCGGCCTCACAGCCGTCCGCCCGGCGCAGCCTCGACGTCGCGAGCTGCCGCATCCTGGCCCGGCAGTTTCGCGACCGGGTCGAGGCGCGGCAGGCGCGGGCGACTGCCTTGGTCAGTCGCAGCAGCACCTGCCCCTTCGATCTGCACACGCTGCTGTCGGTGCCGACCGCCATCCTGTAGGGGTCACGCTATGGAACGGGCCTCGACTTTGCCCATTCGGAGGTGAGTTGGGCCGGGCATGACCGTGATCACGGCGCGTAGCAGACGGCGTCGAGGATGCCCTGGAGCTCCGGCGCGATCGGTTCCGTCACGTCGGTGGTTTTGGCCGACATGACGATACGCT
>CAXSFF010000287.1:0-5259 GCA_964236035.1 uncultured Acetobacteraceae bacterium | reverse complement strand
GCCGCCCGCCGCTCCGCCGCCTCCTCGGCGCTCGCCACGCCGCCGTGGGAGGCCGACCAGGCCACCGGGTTCTCCAGGAAGCGCCGCACCTCGGCCAGCGCCGGCTCGGCGAAGTAGGGGCGGTCGCGGCAGGCCTCCAGCACGTCCCACCAGGTGCACAGGTGATGCAGGCTGATGTCCATCTCCGCCAGTTTCTCGAAGCTGCCGGGGAACACGCCGTAGAAGAACACCACGAAGGCGTGGTTCACCAGCGCCCCGGCGTCGCGCAGCGCCTGGGCGAACTGGATCTTGCTGCTGCCGTCCGTGGTCAGGTCCTCGACCAGCAGGGTGCGCAGGCCCTCCGGCACGTCGCCTTCGATCAGCGCGTTCCTGCCGAAGCCCTTGGGTTTCTTGCGCACGTAGGCCATCGGCGCCATCATGCGGTCGGCGATCCAGGCGGCGAACGGGATGCCCGCCGTCTCGCCGCCGGCCACTGCCTCGATGCTCTCGTAGCCGACGTGGCGGCCGATCTTCTCCACCGCCAGCGCGCAGATCTTCGCCCGCGCGCGCGGGAAGTAGATGATCCGGCGGCAGTCGATGTAGACCGGCGACTTCCAGCCCGAGGTGAAGGTGTACGGCTCGTCTGGGCGGAAATTCACCGCCTTGATCTCCAGCAGGATGCGCGCCGTGGTCAGCGCGGCGTCGCGGTCCCACTCGGTCTGATGCTGCGTCGCCATCGCGGGGATCCTTTTTGTCGCAGCCGTCACCTAGCCCGCGCCCGCCGCCGCGTCCATCTATGCGGATGCAGCACCATGAGGTTAATGTATGGCAAGAGGGGAGGACGCGAGGTGACGGCACTGAACGGTTGCGAACCGCCATCGCGCGCATGGCGATGCTGAAGCCGGACCGTCTCGGCCGCGCCACCGGGCGGGCGGCCGACGAGATCGCGCCGGTATGGGTGCTGGACGACCCGCGCGCCGGGACCTCGGGGCAGGCGATCGGCATCGCCGAACGGCTGGGCGTGCCGCATCTGCGGGTGCCGCTGGCCTGGAACTGGCGGGCACACCTCGCTTCGCTGACCCCGCGCGGCTCGTTGCGCGGCTTGACGGCGGGCGCCACCCCGGCCTGGCCGTTCACGGCGCCGCAGGGGCCAGCCCTGGCGATCTCCGCCGGCAGCCGGTCGGAGGCGGTGGCGCTGTGGCTGCGCGCCCGCTTCGGCACCCGTATCGTGCATTGCATGACCCCGCATTGGGGGCTGCGCGGCCCGGCGTTCGACCTGCTGGTCACCTCGCAGCACGACCGGCCGCGGCCGCGCGCCAACATCCTGCCGGTGCTGGGCGTCACCCATCGGCTATCGCCGCTGGCATTGTCGCAGGCGCGGGTGGCCTGGGCGGGACGACTCGCCCACATGCCGCGCCCGATCGTGACCTTGCTGGTCGGCGGCGGCCAGGGAGCGGAAATGCGTCCCGCCACCGCCCATGCCCTGGGGCGGCAGGTGGCGCAGCTGGCGTCCGCGGCGGGCGGCTCCGTGCTGGCCAGCACCAGCCGCCGCACCGGCCGCGAAGCGACGGAGGCGCTGGCGTCTGGCCTCGCCGCCGCGATGAACCTGCTCTACCGCTGGGGCGAACCCGGCGAGAACCCCTATGACGGCTTCCTCGCCCTGGCCGACGCGGTCATCGTCACCGGCGACTCCATATCGATGATCAGCGAGGCCTGCGGCGGCGAGGCGCCCGTGTTCATCGCCTCCCATGGCGACGGCCCGCGGCACCGACGGCTGCACAACACGTTGTATGAGGCGGAGCAGGCACGGCCGCTGGGCGACACGCTGTCGCCGTGGCCGCGCGTGCCGTTGGACGAGGCCGGGCGGGTGGCGGCGGAAATTCGCGGTCGCATGGCGATCGGCCCGCACGCAATGGATTGACCCGGCGCCGCCGGGTCAGCAGGTTGCGGCGAACTCACAAAGCAGGCTGGGGCCATGGAACGTTCATACAAGATCGCAGTGATTCCCGGCGACGGCATCGGCCAGGAAGTGGTCCCCGCCGCGCTTGAGGTGATGGAGGCAGCCGCCACCCGCTTCGACTTCCGCCTGCAACATACGCATTACGACTGGTCGTGCGAGACCTACCGCCGCACCGGCGCCATGATGCCGGCCGACGGCATGGAGCGGCTGGCGGAGTGCGACAGCATCCTGCTGGGCGCGGTCGGCGCGCCCGGGGTGCCGGACCACATCTCGCTATGGGGCCTGCTGATCCCGATCCGCCGCGGCTTCGACCAGTACGCCAACGTGCGCCCCTGCAAGCTGATGCCCGGCGCCCGCACGCCGCTCGCCGGGCGCACCGAGCAGGACATCGACTTCGTCGTGGTGCGGGAGAACACGGAGGGGGAATACTCCGCGGTCGGCGGTCGCATGTTCCCGGGTACCGACCGCGAGTTCGTCAGCCAGCAAGCCATCTTCACCCGCATCGGCGTGGACCGGGTGATGAAATACGCCTTCGAGCTGGCGCGCACCCGGCCGCGCCGGCACCTGACCTCGGCCACCAAGTCGAACGGCATCACCATCACGATGCCGTACTGGGACGAGCGCTTCGCCGCGATGGCCGCCGCGTATCCGGACATCACGACCGCGCAGTTCCACATCGACATCCTGTGCGCGCATTTCGTGCAGCATCCGGACTGGTTCGACGTCGTGGTCGGCTCCAACCTGTTCGGCGACATCCTCTCGGACCTTGGCCCGGCGGTCGCCGGCAGCATCGGCATCGCGCCCTCCGGCAACATCAACCCGGAGCGGGTGTTCCCGTCGATGTTCGAGCCCGTGCACGGCTCGGCCCCCGACATCGCCGGCAAGGGCATCGCCAACCCGATCGGCCAAATCTGGTCGGCGGCCATGTTGCTCGAGCATCTCGGCGAGACGGACGCCGCCGCCGCCATCGTCACCGCGTTCGAACAGCTTCTGCGCGACGGCGGCCCGCGCACGCGCGACATGGGCGGGCAGGCCGGCACCGCCGACGTCGGCAAGGCGATCGCGCAGGCCGTCGCCGCCGGGTGACCGCGCGCTTGATGCTATCGCCCAAGCCCACTATGCTCTGCCCACGTTGCAAGTGATTCGCAATTGGAGGGCTGTGTGGGACGCTACCAGAGTGTGATCGGCAGGCGCTGCGAACGGGCGGTAGTCACCGCCTATCAGGAGTTGCGCGCCTGCGGCCAGATCGACATGGACGCGTTTCGCGCCTGCACCACGCTGTATCGCATCCACCATCCGGAAGCGCCGATCAGCGAGGCGCGCCGGCTGGTGGCTGAGTGGATCGACCATCACATCGTGCGTGGCGATCCTGGCCCGACGCCGGGTTGCGAATGCGCCGACGACTGACTTCTCAGCCGTCATTGCGAGGAGCGCTTGCGACGAAGCGATCTGGGGCTGCACGGCAGGTCTTTGTCGCGTCGCCCTGGATCGCTACACCGCCAAGCGGCAGCTCGCCATGACGGACTTCGAGTTTATGGGTCGCTGTCCAACCCCATCGGTGTGATTGGATGCGGCCGGAGATCATCGGCCATCGTGGCGCCCGGGCGCACTATCCCGAGAACACGGTCCAAGGCTGCCAGTCCGCTATTGGCGACGGCGTCCGGCATTTCGAGATCGATGTCGGGATGACCCGGGATGGCGTGGTGGTGCTGAGCCACGACCCGCGCCTGAACCCGGTCATCACCCGTGACGGCAGCGGTGCCTGGCATCACCAGAGGCCATGCATCGCCGGTCTGGACGTCGCGGCGTTGCAGGCGTTCGATGTCGGCCGCATCCGTCCTGGCACAGCATACCACCGGGCGTTCCCGTCGCAGGGCAGCCTCGACGGCGTTCGCATCCCCACCTTGGACGCCGTGCTGCGCCTTGACGGCACGTCGTGCTGGATGATCGAGGTCAAGACCTCGCCGACCTGGCCGGCCCGCACCGCCCCACCGGAGACCATCACGGACGCCGTGGTCGCAGCTGCTGAAGCGGCCGGCGCGTTGCGGCGCGTGGTGGTGCAGTCGTTCGACTGGCGGGTGATGCGCCATCTGCGCCGCCGCCGTCCGGACGTGCGATGCGCCTGGCTGACCTGTGCCGCGACGCGGGCCTGGCGCGGCGGCCAGCGTCCGTTGCCCGCGACGGTCGCGGCGGAAGGCGGCGATACCTGGGCGCCGAACCACGCCGAGCTGACCTGGCGTCGGTTTGCCGCCGCCCGCGACCTGGGATTGCGTGTGATTCCCTGGACAGTCAACGAACCGCACACCGCCCGGCGCCTGGCCGCCTGGGGTGTCGACGGCCTGATCACGGACGACCCGGTGGCGATGCGGGACTGGCTGCGCTTCGCCTGAGCCGCACCACCGCGTTGTCCAGTGCCGTCAGGAAGCGTGACCGGGCCGCCTTGTCCATCGGCGCGTGGGCGCTGCCGCCCAGCCCCGTCTCGCGCATGTGGCGGGCGATCTCCCTACCGGCCAGCGCCGCGCCGATGTTGTCGCCGGTCCAGGGCTGGCCGGTATGGCTCAACGCCGTGGCGCCTGCGTCCAGGCAGCGCTTGGCGAGCGGGATGTCCGCCGTCACGCAGATGTCGGCGGGGGTGACTCGCTCGGCGATCCAGTCGTCGGCGGCGTCTGGCCCGTCCGCCACGATCACCATCTGCACGCCGGGCTGCCCGGGCGGCCGGATCGGGCGCGAGCCATTGTGCACCACCAGCACGGATAGCCCGATGCGGGCGGCGACGCGGTAGACCTCCTCCCGCACCGGACAGGCGTCGGCGTCGATGTAGATGGCAGTCAAGCCAGCTGGCTGTCGAAGAAGTTCGCGGTCACGGAGGCGCGCGCCACCAAGGCCTGCATCGCCGGGCACTGGTCGCCGTCGACGGCGGTCAACGCGGCCATGGGGACGAAGAACTCGTGCGGGTGCGGCACCTGGTGGGTAATGAACCGCTCGTAGTGGCGGGGTTGCAGGCCGTACATCACCCGCAGGTCCCGCACCGGCAGCACGAGCGCCGTGACGGGCGCCTCGGCAAGCACGCCCGTCGCCCGCCACCGCGGCATGGCGTCCGTGGCGGTGACGGGGGCCAGCAGCCAGGGCACGGGGCAGAAGGCCATCAGCGAATGAGTGCTGGGGGCGAAGCGCGACCGCTTGTCCAGCAGGTTCGACAGGCTGGCGCAGGCCTCGATCGCGAAGATGTCGACGTAGGCCTCCCGGCTGGTGCCGCCGAAGTTCAGCCACAGGCCGTCGGGCAGGGTGCGCAGGCGCTCGCTGCCCGGCAGCTTCAGGAA
>CAXSFF010000286.1:0-5275 GCA_964236035.1 uncultured Acetobacteraceae bacterium | reverse complement strand
CGGTGTTGCTGATCGAGTAGTTCATGTTGGCGATGCCGCCCTCGTAGATCAGGTCGACGATCAGCTTCACCTCGTGCAGGCACTCGAAATACGCCATCTCCGGCGCGTAGCCCGCCTCGACGAGCGTTTCGAAGCCGGCCTTGATCAGCTCCACCAGGCCGCCGCACAGCACGGCCTGCTCGCCGAACAGGTCGGTCTCGCATTCCTCCTTGAACGTCGTCTCGATGATGCCGGCCCGGCCGCCGCCGATGGCGCTGGCGTAGCTGAGCGCGATCTCGAGCGCGTTGCCGGAGGGGTCCTGGTCCACCGCCACCAGGCAAGGCACGCCGCCGCCGCGCTGGTACTCGCTGCGCACCGTGTGCCCGGGGCCTTTCGGCGCGATCATGAACACGTCGATGTCGGGGCGCGGGTCGAGCAGGTTGAAATGCACGTTGAGGCCGTGGGCGAAGGCGAGCGCCGCGCCGGGCTTCATGTTGGGGGCGAGCTTCTCGCGGTAGAGGTCGCCTTGGATCTCGTCCGGAGTGAGCACCATGACGACGTCGGCCTGCTTGGCGGCGTCCGCCGGGTCCATGACGGTCAGGCCCGCGGCTTCGGCCTTGGCGACGCCCACGGAGCCGGGGCGGAGGCCGACGATGACGTTGGTGACGCCGGAGTCGTGCAGGTTCTGGGCATGGGCATGGCCCTGGCTGCCGAAGCCGACGATCGCGACCTTCTTGCCCTTGATCAGGTTCACGTCGGCGTCGCGATCGTAGTAAACTCGCATGTTGGTCTCCTTGAATGAGTGAGGCTGCCCTTCTCCCCTCCCCTTGCGGGAGGGGCTGGGGGAGGGGTGCCGCGCGGCAATGGATGCGCTTGACCCCTCCTCCCGGCCTCCTCCCGCAAGGGGAGGAGGAGCAGTTAGATGGTGCTTGCCCCACGTGCGATCGCGGCGACCCCGCTGCGCGACACCTCCGCCAATCCCAGCGGCCGCATCAGGTCCAGGAACGCGTCGATCTTCTCCGTGCCGCCCGTCAGCTCGAACACGAAGCTGCCTGTCGTCGTGTCCACCACCCGCGCCCGGAACGCCTCCGCGATGCGCAGGCTCTCGCTGCGGTCGATCCCCGTCGCCACCACCTTGATCAGCGCCAACTCCCGCGCGATGTGCGGCCCGTCCAGAGACAGGTCCGACACCCGGTGCACGGGGATCAGCCGGTCGAGCTGCGCCTTGATCTGCGCGATCACCATCTCCGTGCCGCTGGTCACCACGTTGATCCGGCTGGTGCGGCGGTCGGCGTCCACCGGCGCCACCGTCAGGCTGTCGATGTTGTAGCCGCGGCCGGCGAACAGGCCGATCACCCGCGCCAGCGAGCCGGCCTCGTTCTCGACCAGCACGGAGATCGTCGCCGTGCGCAAGGTGGGGTCTACGGCCGCCATCAGACCAGCATCAGCCCCTCGTCGGTCAACCCGGCGGCGCGGCCCTCCTGGTTGGGGCCGAGGATCATCTCGTTGTGCGCCGCGCCGGACGGGATCATCGGGTAGCAGTTCTCCCCCTGGTCGACGCAGATGTCGGCGATCACGGGACCCGGCGTGGCCAGCATGCGCTCGATCACGCCGTCCAGCTGGTCGACGCTGGTGGCGCGCAGCCCCGTCGCGTGGAACGCCTCCGCCAGCCGCACGAAATCGGGCAGCGCCTCCGAATAGCTCTCGGAGTAGCGGCTGCCGTGCAACAGCTCCTGCCACTGCCGCACCATGCCCATGTACTGGTTGTTCAGGATGAACACCTTCACCGGCAGGCGGTACTGCGCCAGCGTCGCCATCTCCTGGATGTTCATCAGGATGCTGGCCTCGCCGGCGATGTCGATGCACAGCGCGTCCGGATGCGCCACCTGCACCCCCATCGCCGCCGGCAGGCCGTAGCCCATGGTGCCGAGCCCGCCGCTGGTCATCCAGCGGTTCGGGCGCTCGAACCCGAAATGCTGGGCCGCCCACATCTGATGCTGGCCGACCTCCGTGCTGATGAAGGTGTCGCGCCCGGCGCAGGCGGCGTGCAGGCGGCGGATCGCGTGCTGCGGCTTGATGACCGCACCCGGCGTCATGTCCTGCCGGAACCCCAGGCACTCGCCCTCGCGCCACACGTCGATCTGCCGCCACCAGGCCGCCAGCGCGCCGCGGTCCTGCACGGCGGCGTCCTCGCGCCACGCCCGGATCATCGCCCGCAGGATGCGCCCGGCGTCACCCACCACGGGCACGTCGACCGCCACGTTCTTGTTGATGTTGGACGCGTCGATGTCGCAATGGATCTTCTGCGAATGCGGCGAGAACGCGTTCAGCCGCCCCGTCACCCGGTCGTCGAAGCGGGCGCCAATGTTGAGCATCACGTCGCAGCCGTGCATGGTCAGGTTCGCCTCGACCGTGCCGTGCATCCCGAGCATGCCCAGGAACTGCGGGTCGCTGGCGGGGTACGCGCCCAGGCCCATCAGCGTGCTGGTGCACGGCGCGCCGGTCAGCTGGACGAACTCGATCAGCGCGGTGGTGGCGTCGTCGCCGGCATTGATGACGCCGCCGCCGGAGTAGACGATCGGACGCTTGGCGGACTTCATCAGGGCGACGGCGCGGCGGATTTGCGCCGGGTCAGGCTCGGTGACGGGGCGGTAGCTGCGATGCGGCTCGACGGACGCGGCGGAGTACGGCGCCGGGGCGATCAGGATGTCCTTCGGCAGGTCGATCACCACGGGGCCGGGACGACCGCTGCGGGCGACGTAGAACGCCTCGTGCACCACCCGCGCCAGGTCCTCGCTGCGCTTGACCAGGTAGTTGTGCTTGGTGGCGGGGCGGGTGATGCCCGTGGTGTCGGCCTCCTGGAAGGCGTCATTGCCGATCAAGTGGGTCGGCACCTGCCCCGTCAGGCACACGATCGGCACGGAATCCATCAGCGCGTCCACCAACCCGGTGACGGCGTTGGTGGCGCCGGGGCCGCTGGTCACCAGCACCACGCCGACGCGCCCCGTGCTGCGCGCGTAACCCTCGGCGGCGTGCACGGCGGCCTGCTCGTGGCGGACCAGGATGTGGCGGATGGCGTTCTGCTGGAAGATCGCGTCGTAGATCGGCAGCACGGCGCCGCCGGGATAGCCGAACACGACATCCACGCCCTGGTCCTTGAGCGCCTGGAGGAGGATTTCTGCGCCGCTGCGAGCGGTGGTCATCTGGTGCGTCATGCGGCGTCAGATACGCTCGGGCAGCGTTCGGGTCAACCGTGTTCACGAAGAAACATGTCGAGAGTAGCTAGAAAGCTTTCTGAAAGTTGCTCAAGACCACTATACCGCGCATGGATCGTATGCGTAAGGCTGGGGTCAGCCATGACCTGACGGCGGAACCAGGTCGCCTGCCGCTTGGTGTACTGCCCGGTCGCCAGCACTGCGCGGCGGCTTGCCTCCTCCAGCGTTATCTCGCCTCTGAGATGGGCGGCGAGTTCTGGCACGCCGTGCGCCTGCATCGCCGACAGCGCTGGGTCGAGGTTCTGCGCCAACAATGCCGCCGCCTCGGCCACGCCGCCTTCCCGCAGCATGGCGTCGAACCGCAGCGCGATCGCGGTCCGCAGTTCGGCGCGCGGCGGGTCCAGCAGCACGGCGGCGAACCGGTACGGCGCCGGCGGCCCCGCCTCGCCTTGCCATGACGACAGCCCGCGCTCCGTGCCGCGCCACACCTCCCACGCGCGGGCGACCCGCTGGCCGTCGGACGGGCGTAGGCCGCTGGCGGTCGCCGGGTCGTGCTCGGCGAGGCGGGCGTGCAGCGCGGCGGAGCCAATCTGCGTCAGCAGGGCGCGCGCCTCGGCGCGGGCCGCATCGCCCGGGTAGGGGATGTCCGCCAGCCCGTGGGTGAGCGTGCGGAAATACAGCCCGGTGCCGCCGCACAGGATCGGCACCGCCGCCCGATCTTTCATCACCCGGGCCATCGCCAACAGCGCCGCGCCACGCCACCAGGCCGCGCTGCCGGCCTCGGCAGCGGGGCGCACGCCGTACAGCGCGTGCGGCACGGCGGCCTCGTCCGCTGGCGTCGGGCGCGCGGTCAGGATCGGCAGCTCGCGGTAGACCTGCATCGAGTCGGCGTTGATCACGGTGCCGCTGAAGCGCCGCGCCAGGTCCATCGCCAGCGCCGACTTGCCGCTGCACGTCGGCCCGGCGACGATCAACGCCCGCCTTGTCGCCTTGTCGATAACCGCCGTTCCTGCCATTGCGCCAGCATGCCCTACATCGTCACCCTGGTCGCGGACCGCGCATCCGCCCCGCTCAGCCCCGCCACCATCAAACGGGTGCGCGACGCCGTGCGCGGCGAGGCGGCCGTCGTGCTGTCGGACGGCGAGGCGGCCGACATCGCCTGCGTCAAGCCGCCGGACATGGACGCCGTGCGCGCGGCAGTCGGCGCGGAGGCCGTGGACTGCTTCGGCATGAGCAACCGCGGGCGCCGCAAGGGCCTGCTGGTCGCCGATATGGACAGCACCATCGTGACCGGCGAGACGCTGGACGAGATCGCCGCCCATGCTGGGCTGAAGGACCAGGTCGCCGCCATCACCGTCCGCAGCATGAACGGCGAGATCGACTTCCAGGACGCCCTGCGCGAACGGGTCGGGCTGCTGAAGGGCCTGGGTCTCGCGGCATTGGAAGCCACCTGGGCGCGGACGACGCTGACGCCGGGTGCGCAGACCTTGGTGGCGACGATGAAGGCGCACAACGCGGCGACGGCGCTGGTGTCCGGCGGCTTCACCTACTTCACGGAGCGGGTGGCGGCGCTGTGCGGCTTCGACGTGCACCGCGCCAACACGCTGCTGGACGACGGCACGGCGCTCACGGGGCTGGTCGGCGAGCCGATCCTGGACCGCGACGCCAAGCTCGCGGCGCTGCAGGAGCTGGCGGCGGCGCGCGGGGTGAAGCTGCGCTCGACCCTGGCGGTGGGGGACGGCGCCAACGACCTGGGCATGATCGCGGCGGCGGGGATGGGCGTCGCGTATCATGCCAAGCCGCTGGTGGCGGCGGCGGCGCGGCACCGAGTGGAGTTCTGCGACCTGCGGGCGCTGCTGTTCGCGCAGGGATATGCGGCGGCAGACTTTCGTGAAGCTTAGCGGCAAAGACCAGCGTGAAGCGACGGTAGATTTTACAAGCCGGGAGTCTGCTCGCGGCTAAGTGATTGATAACGCAATGTGGCAGAGTAATTGCTTCATGACGGTAGCCTGCTTGCAATGTTTCTCGGCAAAAGCCGAGTCTGGGAGGATTTCAATGACAAAAAATAGTCTGCGAGCTGG
>CAXSFF010000285.1:0-5281 GCA_964236035.1 uncultured Acetobacteraceae bacterium | reverse complement strand
ACAGGCTCGCTCCCCCGCCCCCTTAGCGGCTGCGTCTGCGGCGCGGCTGCTCCGGCTCCGGCTCATCACGAGCCGGCCGCGGCGCCCGCTCTGGGGCCTCGGCGGCACGCTCCGGGGCCTGGACGGGCCGAGGGGCAGGCGTGGCCTGCTGCGCGGCCGGCTGCTGCCGCTGCGCCGGCTCAGGCGCCGTGGTGGCGAGCTGGCGCTGTTCCTTGGTCAGCACCACTGGACCCTCCGCCCGCTCCTTCTTGACCAGCTCCGTGGCGACAAAGGCTTTCATCTCCGCCTTGCCGTCGGCGTTCAGCTTGTTCATCTGCCGGTCGATCTTTTCGGACATCGCCGCGAACACGAGCTTTCCATTGTCCGAAAGAGCCGCAGTCGCTTCTTTGGCGACCTTGTGGTTCTCGGCCGCCGTAAGCTGCGGCGCCGCCTTCTCTGCCTCTGCCGAGGCCGCCTTGCGGTTCTGCGCCGCCTCGGCTGCTGGCGCAGCCTGTGCGCCCTCGCCCGGCCTGGACTGGCGAGCTGGCGCCTGACCCGGCTCTGCCGGGGCCGCCTTGCGGGTCTGTGCTGTCTCGGCTGCTGGCGCAGCCTGTACGCCCTCGCCCGACCTAGACTGGCGCGCTGGCGCCTGGCCCAGCTCTGCCGGGGCCGCCTTGCGGGTCTGTGCCGCCTCGGCTGTTGGCGCAGTCTGCGCGCCCTCACCCGACCTGGACTGGCGAGCTGGCGCCTGGCCTGGCTCTGCCGGGGCCGCCTTGCGGGTCTGTGCCGCCTCGGCTGCTGGCACAGCCTGTGCGCCCTCGCCCGACCTGGACTGGCGAGCTGGCGCCTGGCCCGGTTCTGCCGGGGCCGCCTTGCGGGTCTGTGCCGCCTCGGCACCAGGCGCGGCCTGCGTTGCCTCTGCCGACCTCGCCTGACGTGTGGGGGCTTGCCCCGTATCCGCTTCCGGCCTCATCGAGCGAGCCGGAGCCTGAGTTTGTGAAGGTGCGACGGATGGGGCCGGAGGTGTCACTGTCTGCTGCGGCGCAGGAGATGCGGAGCGCAGTTCATTGTCTCTGGCTGGCGCTTCGGTCCGCGAAGGCTGAGGGCCGCGCTCAGCTCGGCGCCGATCGGCCTCTTGCCGCTCCAGGTCGTTTGCCGCGTATCCCCGCGTCGTCATGCCCCGTGCCTGCGCCTCGATCCAGGCTTCCCGCTTGAACTCGGCAGTGCCGGCAATCTTGACCTCGGACCAGCCCCGCGATTCGGCCATCGTCAGCATCGCGCGGATGGTTTTCAAATCCTCCCGCTTGCTGTTGATCGTGCTGTCGTCGGCACGGATCGCAAGCGCCTTGCGCTGCACATCATCGAAGTAGCGACGTTCGCTGCCTTTAGCCTCCACGTAATAGGACTTGCTGATGGCCTCCGGTTCCGTCGTGTAAGCCGGGGCCTTGGGCTCGGATGCAGCAGCCTTGCCACGCGCTTGCGTAGGGCCTGGTACCGGATCAGGTGCAGCAGATGCCGACTGCGTGGAGCGCGAGAGACGCGGCTCCAGCTCAGGCGGCGGCAGAACAGACTCAATCGTGTTCGTGGTCTTGCCGGCGTCCTTGATACGATCAAACAGCCCCATCATCGTCCTCCATGTTCATGTCAGTTTGGGTCGGCAGGGCGCGCACCGCGCGCGTGAGCCAGGCCCGGCAGGTGTCCAGGTCGGCGTCAGCAAGAGCAGCGGACAGAACGCCATCCAGGGGAAAGGGAGAGGGAAGGGCGGACGGCAGCGCGTCGATCATTGCGCCGAAATCCAAGCAGCTCTCCCGGATCACCGACCTTCGGCGGTCGCGGATCGCTTTGGGGATGAGGATCTCGACCTCATCCATTGCGCCAGGCTGGGTCATGCGGCCTTCTTCCTCTGTCTCGGTTTTTTGGCGGATGTTGTTGGCATCTCGCTCATAAGTGCGCCCAGATAGGCGCGGCCGTCGCTCAGCCCGAACTGGCTGATGTCCACATCACTGCCCGTCACAGCCGCCATGAAGGCGTCGGACTGCGTCGGCTGGATGGCGTGGGTTTCCGCCGCGTCGTCCGCCTGGACGACGGGCTCTGCTTCCGCCTCGGCTTCAACCTCGGCTGGCGCCTTGGCCGCCTTGGCTTTATCGACCCTGGCCGGCTTCGCTGGCGCTGGAGGCGGCGACACACGTTCGGTGATCGTGATGGCATCGACGATCGGCGGCTTGAGCAGGAACCGCTTGAAGTATGGGTCCTTGAAGTAGCGGATGCGGCGAACCAAGGCCGGGTGCATCCCAGCCCGCAGCACGATCGCCTCGCGTTTGCGCAGGTTCATGATTTCCTGCGGCAGCAGCAGTGCGCGGCGCTGGTCGCTTTCCGTCTGATTGGCCGCCTTACCCCGGAACGCGCGCCAGAACTGCGGTCCCGACCGGCTCACGCCATCAACCGTGTCGTAGCCCAGGCGCTCGCTCAGCTCCTTCGCCAGGTCGTTGTTCTTGGTGCCGAACACGACCTCGACGCCGCAGTTGTCTAAAATCGCCACTGCTTTGTCCGGGCCATACAGAATTGGGTCGCGGAGCTGCGCCTTGCTCTGCATCACCAGCATCATCCGCATGTTGTAGCCGGCCACGTAGGCGAAGGCGTCCGCCAGGACAGGCATCGGCCCGAGCAGCGGAAATTCATCGAGAAGCACGAGAACCTGGTGCTTCGCCTTGGGATCGAACTGCGGCAAGACCTGCACCGTCAGGTCGATGAGCTGTTGGAAGAACAGGGCGAGCAGCGGCCGGAGGCGCACGATGTTGTCCGGCGTCACGCCGACGTAGATGGCGTGCAAGGAATGACGCAGCTCGCGCAGGTCGAAGTCGCTGGTGGACGTGGCGCAGTCGATGCGCGGGTTGTACCAGAGCCCCAGGCGGGACGTGACGGTCTTGCGGATGTCCTGGATCGTGTCCTCGTTGCCGCTCAGGTAGTCCGCCAGGGCGGTGACGGTCGGCTCAGAGTAGGGTTTGCCTGTCTTCGACCGCTTCTTGATCGCAGCCTGTATCTCGGCAGGCGCTTCCGGCCGCGCGAAGATGCGCAGCACTGCGCCAAGCGTCAGGTCCGCGTCCTCGGTTTCCGCGAGGTAGGTGGTGGCGCCGACGAACGCGGATCGCGCACTGTCCGAGAAGAACGCCGAGTTGCCGGTTTCCTGTGGGAACAGCATCCCGGCGATGCGCTGCACGTCATCGAAGGCGTCCACGGTGCCACGCCGCACGTAGCTCAGAGGATTGTAGCGAGCCGTGCGCCCGTCCGGGGCAAGGGGATCGAACAGGATGACCCTCTGCCCGGCCTTCTGCCGGATGCCGGCGCTGGCCGCGAAGTTCTCCTTCTTCACGTCCAAGCAGACCAGGCTAGCCTCGTATAGGAGGCAGTTCGGAATCACGAGGCCAACGCCCTTACCCGAGCGGGTCGGCGCGTAGCACGCAATATGCTCCGGCCCGTCAAAGCGCATGTATTTGTTGCGCCCCAGCTTGCCGATGAACAAGCCGCCGAAGCCACCCAGAAGGTTGTTCTCGCGCAGCTCGCCCCGCCCGGCCCACTCGGTCTCGCCATGCAGCGCACGTCGATCGCCCGGCCAACCCTTGCGGGCAATGCCTACGACGACGAGCAGCAGCGGCAGACCGAGAGCCAGGCCGCCGGAGACCTTGAGCCAGAAGCCGACCACCGGCCGGTTGAGGCCATAGAAGTGCAGGTAGAGCCACCAATCCGCGATCGGGAACCCATGGTGCTGCGGCATGAGGCCCGTGCCGACGAGGAAGATGGTCGATGCGATGACTGACCACAGCGCCACGACGACGGCGGCGCCGACGATGCCGCCCGCCACTTTGGCCGGTAGCGGCCACTCATCGAACTCAAACCACTCGCGAACGTCCAGCCATTCCTTGATGTTCATGGCGTGCCTCTACTCGGCCGCGAGGGTGTGGGACGGGGCGGCAGCGGCGAGCTTCGCGGCCGGGTCGAAATAGACTTCCGTGATGGTGCGGCTGCCGTCGCGGTGCTTGGCGCAATGCACCACCACATCCACGAGCTGGTGCAGGAAGGTCCGCACGTCGGCGTCCGCCAGGTGCTTGCCGGCGTCGTGCTGCTTGACCATCAGGCGCAGCGCATCGAATGCTCCGGCTGCGCTGCCGGCGTGCAGGGTGGTGATGCTGCCGGGGTGCCCGGCCGCGACGCCACGGATGAACGAGAACGCCGCGCCGTCGCGCAGCTCCTGCATCAGCACGCGATCCGGCCGCATCCGCAACGCGGCCTCGATCAGATCCTCGGACCGCACGCGCGCGAGGCCCTGGTCGCCTTTCGAGTAGAACAGCGAGACGACATTGCGCCGGGGCAGATTGAACTCGGCGGTGTCCTCGATCGTGACCAGGCGCTCGCTTTCGGGAATTTCCTGAATGAGCGCCTTGGCTACGGTTGTCTTTCCCGAGCCGGTGTCCCCGCTCGCCAGGATGGTTTTGTGCGCCCGCACCGCGAGGGCGAGGAAGCGGCCCCAATCCTTCGCACGGTGCAGCTCCAGCAGCTCGGCGTCGTCGGGATGGGTGCGGAGCTGCGCCGCGTCGGTGCCGGCGAACAGGCCGCCGGCCGCCAGCATCGAGAGCGAGGGCGCGAACGAATTGGGACGGCGGATCGTGAGGCTGATAGTGCCGGCCGGCACGGCAGGCGGGCGACATATCTGCACCCGCTGGCCGTCAGGCAGCACGGAACCGCACAGCGGGCGGTCCGGCCCGACATCCTGTTGCGACATGGCCGCGCAGAGCACAGCGATGCCGTCGAGGCGGTCAAAATTCAGCTCGGGCACGTCGTGCCAGGTCCAGCCGCCGCGCGTCTCCACGCCGACCTCACCCGGCCGCTGGATGACAAGCTCCGTCGTGGCATTGTCCGCGAGGAAGCCGGCGACCGGCGCCAGCATCAGCCGCAAGGTGCGCTCGCCTGGCCGTTGCTTCATGGGGTGGCTCATCGCGCAGCTCCCGTCAGCCCGACCGGAACCGTGCTCACCCGATAGACGGTCGAGAAGTCGAGATCGCGGGCGACGAAGATGCTGACCAGCTCGCCTTGGTTCTTTTGCAGCGTCGGCTTGATGTTGATGCTGCCGGCCAGTGCCTGACTGCCGACGTTCTCGACGGGACCGGTCTGGATGTAGCTGCTGCCGGAGGGCGAGACCGCCGCGGTCCCAGCCGAGACGGCGCCTTGCACCAGAGTAAGGAGGAGGGCGCCACCGAAGCGGGACCAGAAATGCGTATCGACCTCGCCGTCGAAACCGGAGCGGCCG
>CAXSFF010000284.1:0-5297 GCA_964236035.1 uncultured Acetobacteraceae bacterium | reverse complement strand
GCATCGCCGCATCGAGCGCACCGTCTCTGTCGAACTGCCTGGGTCGTCCCGTACGAGGCATCTCACCTCCTCCACCAAATTTATGGAGTATATGGTTCTAATGTCGTTGACACGCGGCGAGTCACATTCCATGATCTGGACCGAACGGTTCGGAAGTAGAGGCTGCCGTTCGCATCCAGCAATAAAGAGGATCACGCAGTGGTCATGACAGCAACGCGGTCGTGCGGACACTCCTGAACGACCCGGCCAACCCGGACGTGGTGCATAGGCTCATCGCGCCCGACGCGACCTACGTGTCGCTCGACTTCGACAACCCCGAGCTCCAGCGCCATGCCCCGGGCCGGCACGCGCACCGGCCCCACGACACCTTCGGCACCGCCTCCGCCTTGCGCAGCGGCGGCGCGGCCACCTGCCGCAGCGATCCGGACGGCAGCAAGGCGGCGCCGTGAGCGTGACCGCCCAGCCTTCGACCCGCGACGTGATCGAGCGTCTCTGCCGATGACCCAAGACGCATCGAGCGTTACCCAGCCGTTCTGGGCGGCTACACCCGCGCGCACGGTCCGGCGCGGCCATTTCTGGGTTGCCGGCGAGCGCGTCCTGCGCAATGGCAAGACGTACCAGCGCGGCCCGATGTTCGCCGAGTGGGAGGCGCCCGAGCAGGTGACGCGTCCCTATCCGGTCGTGCTGGTGCATGGCGGCGGGTTCCAGGGCACGGAATGGCTCGATACGCCGGACGGCCGCCCGGGCTGGGCGCAACGCCTGGTCGAGGCCGGATATGCCACCGTGATCGTCGACCGCCCCGGCCACGGCCGCTCGCCGCTGCACACCGACATCATGGGTCCGATGGGGCCGCCGTTCTCCTACGAGGGCGGGCAGCAGGTCTACTTCCCGCCCGATCCTGCGGGCAAGCACACGCAATGGCCGTTCGCACCCGGCGACGCCGAGGCGATGGATCAGTTCATCGCCGGCTACGGCCCGCTGCCGGCCGACCTCGCGCAATCCGAGAACATGGACGCCGATCGCCTCGCGCGGCTGCTCGACCGCATCGGGCCGGCGATCCTGCTCACGCACTCGGCGTCCGGCCCGGGTGGCTGGCTCGCGGCGGACCGCCGGCCGGGCCTGGTCCGCGCCATCGTCAGCGTCGAGCCGATGGGTCCGCCCTTCGCCGACATCCCCAACATCGGCCCGCTGCGCTGGGGGCTGGCCGCCGCGCCGCTTACGTTCGATCCGCCGCGCGCCTCGCCCGAGGCGGTACGCGACGCCGACCCGGCGGCGCTGCGCCTACCCAACCTGGCTGGGCTGCCGATCGCCGTGGTGACGGGGGATGCCTCGGCCTTCGCACCTGCCAGCCTGCCGATCGTCGCCGCGCTCAAGGCGGGCGGTGCCGCGGCCGAGCTGCTGCACCTGCCGGACCATGGCGTGACCGGCAACGGCCACGGGCTGATCTACGAGAAGAACTCGGACGCGGCGCTGCAACCGGTGCTCGCCTGGCTGGAGCGCCACGCCGGCGCAATGCGCGAAGGAGACGAATGATGGACGTCGGCTTTATCGGTCTCGGCGCGATGGGCAGCGCGATGGCAGCCAATCTCGTCAGGGCTGGCCACAGGGTCCGAGCGTGGGACCGCTCAGGCAAGGGCAGCGAGGGAGTGGGCATCGCCGCCAAACCTGCCGATGCGTTTCAGGCAGACGTCGTTTTCACGATGTTGTCCGACGACCCGGCGATCCGCGAAGTCTTGCTCGATGCGGCTGTGCTGGAAACCGCACGCGAGGGGATGGTCCACGTCGTCAGCTCGACCATTTCGGTGGCGTTCGCAGGCGAACTCGCCGCGGCGCACGAAAAAGCTGGGATCGGCTACGTCTCGGCGCCTGTCCTCGGCCGGCCGGACGTGGCCAAGGAAGGTCAGCTCAACATCCTCGCCGCTGGCAAGCGGCAGGCGGTCGAGAAGGTGCGCCCCCTGCTCGAAGCCTTGGGCAAGAAGGTGTGGGACATGGGCGAGGAGCCGCCACGCGCCAACGCCGCCAAGATCGCCGCCAACATGATGATCACCATGGCGATCGAGGCGATGGCGGAGGCGGTGGTGCTCACCGAGGCGAGCGGCCTGCGGCGCGACGCCTTTTTCGAGCTGATCCTGGGCACGCTGTTCGGCGGGCGTTCCTATGAGAGCTACAGCGCCAACATCGCCAAGGGGAACTTTGAACCAGGCTTCAAGGCACGGCTCGGGCTCAAGGATCTCGGGCTCGCCACCGCTGCCGCCGAGAAGGCGGGCAAGCAGTTGCCCATGCTTGAGGCCGTGCGCGGGCGCATGACGGAGACGGTCGAGGCAGGCATGGGCGAAAAGGATTGGTCGGCGATGGCCGACTTCACGATCAACCATGCGAAGTGAGGCGAGCCCATGACGAAAACCTGGTTGATCACCGGCTGCTCGAGCGGCTTGGGCCATTCCGGACCGAGTTCCTCGGCCGCTCGATCGCCACCGCCAAGACTGAGATAGACGCCTATGCCGAGACGTCGGGGAAGCTTCGGCACTATCGCGACATGAACAACGGCCGCCAAGCCGACGACCCGGAGAAGGCTGCGGCGGTGATCCTGAAGGCGGTCGATGCCGCCGCACCGCCGCTGCATCTGCCACTCGGGCCGATCGCCTACGCAATCGCCGAAAAGAAGCTTGCCTCCTTCAAGGCAGACCTCGACTCCTGGCGCGACACCGCCATCGCCACGGATTTCTCGTGACCGCCTTGTCGGAAAGGACGTGCCGTGATCACCATGTATGTCACCTATGCCGGCGACGCCGGCACCAAGTTCGACCGCGGCCATTGGATCAACGTCCATCTCCCGCTGGTACGCGAGGCGTGGGGACCCCATGGTTTGCTGAGTGCCGGCGGCTTCTTCCCATCAGGTGACGGTGGCGGCCTGATCGCGATCTGCCCATGCGTGTTCCGCGACGAAGCGGCAATGGAGGCGGCGCTCGCCTGTCCCGCGACCAGGCGTGTGATGGACGACGTCAAGAAGGTCACGGATGTCGAGCCGATGCGCAGCCGCGCCGTGCCGTTCTGACGGGGGGGGGGCAGCCATGCTGAAGGACAAGGTCATCATCGTCACGGGCGCAGGCTCCGGCATCGGGTTCGCAAACCTCCGAGGCGCGGAAGACGGGCGTGCGGGTCAACGCCGTCCTGCCCGGGCTGATCGTCACCCCGATGATCGAGAAGCTGGAGGGCGATCCAGGCTTCAAGGACCACTTTGCGCGGGCCTTGAAGCGGCATTCGATCGGCCGGTTCGGCCAGCCCGAGGATGTCGGCCGCGCCGTCAAATGGCTGCTGTCGGATGAAGCCGCCTTCATCAACGGTGCGATGGTGCGATGCTCGCGGTCGATGGCGGCTACACGCCACGGTGAGCGGCGATACATGGCCGATCAAACATGGGAAGTGAGCGGGTGGACGAGTGGGGCTGCCACGGCAGGCGGGGCTATTGGCCGAAAACATATCCATATTCCCGGTAAACCGCCCGGATGATCTCCAGCACCAACGCAATCTCCACCGACCCGCCTGCGCTTCGGTAGCTCATGAACACGGGGGACACCGCCCCTGTTTCCGCCAGCGCCTTGTAACCCACGTTGTCCCGCCGGAACCGCTCGACCGCGGCGGGCACCAGGCACACCCCCACTTCGGCCGCCACCAGGCCCAGGGCCGTTTGCAACTCCCGCACCTCATGCAGGCCAGCCGGTTTCAGTCCGCGGTCCCGGAACAAGGCCAAGACCTGGTCCGCGTAGCTTGGGCGTGGCGCCTTCGGGTAGATGATCAGCGTTTCCCGCGCGATGGCGGCCAGATCCATCGGCTGGCCGTGCTGCAACGCCTCATGGCCGAAGGGCACGGCCGCGATCAGGTGTTCGTTGCGGAGCAGCACGCGGGTGATCGCCGGGTCGTCGATGGGGATGCGGCCGAAGCCCACGTCGATGCGGCCCTCCTTCAGCGCCGCCATCTGCTCCATCGTGGTCAGTTCCAGCAGCGTCAGCTCCACGCCAGGCCGGGCGGCGCGGTAGGCGCGGATGATGTCGGGCAGCCGGCCGTACAGGGTGGAGGCAACGAAGCCCATGCTGAATCGGTTGACCGCCACGCCCTGCAGCCGCCGCATCGCCGCTTGCATGTCGTCGATCCGTTCCAGCACCTGCACGGCTTGCTCGTAGAACAGCCGCCCGCCCTCGGTGAGCTGCACCGGGCGGGCGCCGCGTTCGAACAGCGCGGTGCCCAGCTCCGCCTCCAGCTGCTGGATTTGCCGGCTGAGCGGCGGCTGGGCGATGTTGAGCGTGGCGGCGGCGCGGGTGAAGGACCGTTCCCGGGCGACGGCGGCGAAGTAGCGCAAATGGCGAAGCTCGATCATACCGCAAAGGTATGATGCGAGACGCAAACGGTGTTGGACTTTTATGCCGCCGTGCCGCACATAGGATACAACAATCCGGCGCGGCACACCGCCGCCGGACAGGGAGGATGCGTCATGCTGGACGACGTGCGCCAATCGCTCGACTCCGTCGTGCAGGAAGACGCCAGCACCGGGCACTACCGCTGCAAGCGCAACATCTTCACCGACCCGGCGCTGTTCGAACTCGAGATGAAGCACATCTTCGAGGGCAATTGGATCTACATGGCGCACGAAAGCCAGATCCCGAACAAGAACGACTACTTCACCACTTTCATGGGCCGCCAGCCCGTGTTCATCGCCCGCAACCGGCAGGGCGAGCTGAACGCGTTCATCAATGCGTGCAGCCACCGCGGCGCCATGCTGTGCCGCCACAAGCGCGACAACAAGGTCACCTTCACCTGTCCGTTCCATGGCTGGACGTTCAACAACAGCGGCAAGCTGCTGAAGGTGAAGGACCCGGATGGCGCCGGGTATCCGGAGCAGTTCAACAAGGAAGGGAGCCACGACCTGACGAAAGTGGCGCGCTTCGAGAGCTACCGCGGCTTCCTGTTCGGCAGCCTGAACGCGGACGTGAAGCCGCTGACGGAGCATCTGGGCGAGGCCACCAAGATCATCGACATGATCGTGGACCAGTCGCCGGACGGGCTGGAGGTCGTGCGCGGCTCCTCCACCTACGTTTATGACGGCAACTGGAAGCTGCAGACCGAGAACGGCGCGGACGGCTACCACGTGACGGCCACGCACTGGAACTACGCCGCCACCACCAGCCGGCGCCAGGAAGCCACGGTGAAGGATGACGTGCGGGCGATGAGCGCCGGCAGCTGGGCGAAGCAGGGCGGCGGGTTCTACTCGTTCGAGCACGGCCACCTGCTGCTGTGGACCA
>CAXSFF010000283.1:0-5303 GCA_964236035.1 uncultured Acetobacteraceae bacterium | reverse complement strand
AGTCGCCTTCATCGAGCGCATCAGGTCGAGCAACGGCTTCGGCACGGATTCAAGCCCGGCCGCCGTGCTGACCACGATCGGAAAGAAGCACACCAGCCACACCACCACCACCTTCGGGCCAAGGCCGAGGCCGATCCACAGCGTGATCAGCGGCGCCAACGCCACCTTGGGGATCGATTGCAGCGCCAGCAGCAGGGGGTGGACGGTGCGGCGCAGCAGCGGCGACCACACCACGGCCAGCGCCAGCGGCGGCGCCATCAGCACGGCGAGCGCGAACCCGGCCACCGTCTCGACCGCCGTGGTCCAGGTGTTGGCCAGCAGTTCAAGCCGCCAGTCATAGGCGATGGCGCCGATCGCCGACGGCGCGGGCAGAATCCACTGGCGTATCTTCCACGCGTCGACGCTGCCCTCCCACGCGGCGAGCAGCGCCAGGAAGGCCAGCGCCGGCAGCATCGCCTGCGACCAGGAGCCGAGCGCGCGCTTCATGCTGCCTCTTGCCAGTCGGCGAACACGGCGTCGCGGATCGCCGTCTGCAACTCGGCGAAGCGCGGCAGGCGCTGGGTGAAGGCGTCGCGCGGGCGCGGCAGGTCGATGGCGATGCGCGCCCGCACCCGGCCGGGGCGCGGCGTCATCACGACGACTTCGTCCGCCAGCAGCACCGCCTCGGCGATGTCGTGGGTGATCAGCAGCGTGGTGCGGCCGGAGCTGTCCCACAGCCGGGCCAGCTCCAGCGACAACCGCTCCCGGGTCAGCGCGTCGAGGGCGCCGAACGGCTCGTCCAGCAATAGGACCTGCGGGTCGGTGAGCAGCGCGCGGCAGATCGCCGCCCGTTGCCGCATGCCGCCGGAAAGCTGCGCCGGGCGATGCGCCTCGAAGCCGGCCAACCCGGTGAGGCGCAGCAGCCCCTCCGCCTTGGCGCGGGCGGCGCGCGGGTCGATGCCGAAGATGGCTGCGGGCAGCAGCACGTTGTCGAGCACGCCGAGCCAGGGCAGCAGCAGATGCTCCTGGAACAGCACGCTCACGTCGCGCGACGGCTCCGTGACCGGCTTGCCGTCGCGCAGCACCGTGCCCGCCGACGGCGCGTCAAGCCCGGCGACCAGGCGCAGGAAGGTGGATTTGCCGCAGCCGGACGCGCCGACCAGGGCGGTGAAGCCGCCGCGCGGAATGTCCAAGTCGAACGGCCCGAGCGCACGCACGCCAGCCTTGCCGCCGAACCAGCGCTCGACGCCGCGGGCCGCGATCACGGCGCCACGTAGCCGGCCGCCCACAGGTCCGCCGGCTGTACGGCGTGCTTCATGGTGTAGGCGGCGGCCACCACAGCAACCGTCTCCACCATCCGCGCCGGCTCGATCGTGCCGAGCGTCACGCCGGGCACGGTGGCGAGTTCGCCGACGATGCGGGTCTCGGCCGCGGCGATCTTCGGGTCCACTTGGCGCTGCGCCTGCGCCAGCGCCGCCCCCGCCGCGTCCGGATCGGCGATCGCGTCGGACAGGCCGTGCAGCGTGGCGGCGACGAAGCGGTGCAGCATGTCCGGCTGCTCGGCGATCAGGGTCTCGCTCGCGACCAGGCCGTTGCCGTAGTACTGCAGCCCGGCGTCGCGGTAGGCGAAGCGCACCAGCGGCTTCGGCGCCACGGCGGCGGCCAGCAGCGGCTCGCCGACGATGAACTGGCCGACCGCGTCCGCGCGTCCTGTGGCCAGCAATGACGGCAGGCTGCCGCTGTCGGCGACGCTCCAGGTGACGCTGGCCGGGTCGATGCCGATCGCCTTGGCATAGGCGCCGAACAGCACGGCGTTGGCCGACCCGGCGGAATCGACCACCTTGTGCCCCGGCAGGTCGGTCGGCTTGGAGATGCCGCTGCCCGCCACGGAGTAGATCGCGTGCGGCGGCGAGGCGTACACCACGGCCATCATGCGCACCGGCACGTCCTCGTTGCCGCGCGCCAGCACCAGCGAACCGGCGTCGGCGAAGCCCACCTGCACCGTGTCGGCCGCGACCTTCTTGATCACGTCCGCGGAGCCGGAGCCGCGCACGATGGTCACATCCAACCCGGCCGCCTTGTAGTAGCCGCGCGCCTGCGCCAGGAAGAAGTACGCGTGGCGGCCGTTGATGCCGAAGTCGGTCATCACGGTCAGCGACTCGGCGTGCGCGGCGGGGATCGCCAGCAACACGAGCAGTCCGAGGCGCAGCATCACTCGGCGGCCATGGCCGTGGCGGCGCGGCTGCTCAACCCGTATTGCCGGGTGATGCCGCGTGGCCGCTCCATCGGCGACATGACATCCGCCAGCAGGCCGCAATCCGGGGTGATCACCTCGCCGTCCAGCACCACCAGCGCCGGCAGCAGCCGCTGCTCGACATGCAGCCGCTCGCCCTCCGCGTCGCGGAACGACCACGCGCCGGGCACGGTGCGCAACACGGTGACGTTGGCCCGCGCCCCGGCGCCGAGGTGGCCGATGCCGCGGTCGCCCAGCACCTTGGCTGGTGTCTGCGTCAGCGCCTTGATGGCGAGCGGCAGCGGCATGCCGAGCGCCACCAGCTTGTTCAAGCCCCCGATCAGCGAGTAGTCCAGGATGGAGAAATCGTGGAAGCGGCTGAAATCGCCGTGCACGTCGGAGCCGAGGGTGTCCGGGAAGATGCCCGCCGCCATCATGCGCCGGGCGATGCGGAAGCTGAAGTTCACCCCATGGCCAAGGTCGAACAGGATGCCGGCCTGCTTCGCCTCGTGCAGCCAGCCGGGCACCTGGTCGCCGCTGCCCATGATGCCGTCGGGCATGCAGGAATACACGTGCGCCATGATGTCGCCCGCCTTCAGCAGCGGCAGGATGCGGGTCAGCAGCGTGTCGGGGTCCGGCCGCCGCGCCTCGTCGACGGGGAACAGCTCGCCCGTGTGCATGTATAGCGGCAGCCGCGCCCGCCGCCCGGCCTCTGCCGCACGCTCCAGCACGGCGGTGTCCCAATGCGACAGGGAGCCGCTCTCGCCGTGGCACTTGATGCCGCGCACCACGCGCGGATGGTCGGCCGCGAGCTGCACCAGGCCGTCGACGTCGACCATGCCAGGGTTATGCAGCGTGGTGCCTTCCATGCCGCCCTGCAACGCGCCGGCGACGTTGATGGAGACGAAGGCGCGCACGTCGGTGCGCGCTGGGTCGGCCAGGAACGCCTTGAAGCCGCCGAACGTCCAGGCGCCGGTGCTGCCCTGGTCGACGATGGTGGTGACGCCCGACTGCAACCCGGCCGCGTCCGGCGGCAGGCCGAAATTGGTCACCCACTCGTAGACATGGACGTGCATGTCGATGAAGCCGGGCGAGATGACGGCGCCACGCGCGTCGATGCTGCGGCTGGCGGCCATGCCGGCAAGGTCGCCGACCGCGGCGATGCGCCCGCCGGTGATCGCCACGTCCATCACGCCGTCGCGGCCGTTAGCCGGGTCGATCACCCGCCCGCCGGTCAGCAGCAGATCGGCGTGGGCATCCGGCGATGCATCGGGTTCAGTCATCTTCAGCTCCAAGGTCCATGGAACACCATGCAAGCCACGTTCCAGCGCCGCTTCGGCTGCGACGGCCACGCGGCCTGGTTTGCGTCGTGATCGAGTTGCGCTATGCGGCAGTGCACAAGTCCGCTGGACATCGGCTAGGAACACCTGAATGAGCGCACCGGCGACGATCCTGATGATGCTGAAACGCGTCGATTGCGTGGATGGCGTGGCCGCCTACCTCGAAACCCTCGTCAAGGGGCTGACGGCGCGCGGCGACCGCGTGATCATGTTGTCCGGCCCCGTCTCGACGCCGGACGGGTCGGCCACCCGGCGCGACGCGTTGCGCGCCGCCGTGGTGGACTGGGTCGTCATCGACGACCTTCAGTTCAACAGGCCCGTCCCCGCGCAGGTCAGGCGTATCCTCGCCCTCATCCGCCAGCACGGCGTCACCGTGCTCGGGCCGCACGGCCTGGCGATCATGCCGTTCGCCTGGCTGATCGCGCGCCTGTCGGGCAAGGGGATGGTGGGGAACTACCATCCCTCGGTATGGGGCGACGTCGCGCGCGACCTGCCCGTGCGCCGCCCGTTCAAGCAGCGCGTGCTGTACCGCACGATCTGCACGCTGTTCCCCGCGACGCGCTTCATCGCCGCCTCCAAGGAGGTCGAGACGTTCTTCCGGCGCGATTGCGGCATCCCGGCCCGGCGCATCCATTTCCAGGTGTTCGGCATCGACTCCGCGACCTACCAGCCGGCCGCCGATCTGGAACGCGAGCGCATCCGCGCCGGGCTTGGCATCGCGCCGGGCACCCTGGTCTGCGTGCTGTCCGGGCGCCTCGCCCTGGTCAAGGGGCACGACATCGCGGTCGACGCGATCCGCCAGCTCCGGCGCGAGCGGCCCGACCTGCGGCTGGTCTGCCTGTTCGCCGGCTCCGGCAGCCAGAAGGAGGAGATCGAGGCCTACGCGCACCACGACGACGCCGACCGCGCCAGCTTCGTCTTCCTCGGCTTCATCAACAGCGCCAAGCGGTTGCGCGAGATCTACTGCGCCGCCGACATCCTGCTGCTGCCCAGCCGCTTCGAGGGGCTGCCATCGGTGGTGTCGGAGGCGATGTGCTGCGGCGCGGTGCCGATCCGCTCGCCGAGCGGCGGCTGGCAGGACCAGGTCATCGACGGCGACAACGGCTTCGTCGTCCCCTTCAACGACGCGCCCGCCGTGGCCGCCCGCATCGTGGAGCTGTCGGACCCGGCCCGGCTGCTGGAGATGCGCAACCGGGCCATCGCGTTCGCCAGCAAGAAGTTCGACAAGCAGGTCATGATCGACGGCACGTCCGAACTCTACCGCGCCATCGCCTCGCGCGAGATCACCTGAAGCAGCGGCTAGCCGCGCTCGCTGTCCAGGTGCGCCATTTGGGCCGCGGCGTAGCGCTCGCCGGCGGCGGCGCCTTTCGGAACGGCCCGCTCGATCGCCATCATGTCCTTCGTGGTGAGGACAATGGACAGCGCGCCCAACGCCTCCTCCAGTTGCGGCCGGCGGCGCGACCCCAGCAGCGGCACGATGTCGGCGCCCTGCGCGGCCACCCAGGCGATGGCGACCTGCGCCACCGTGGCTCCCTTCGCCTGCGCCACCGCGCGCAGGGCCTCCACCAGCGCCAGGTTGCGCGCGGCGTTCTCGCCTTGGAAGCGTGGGTTGTGGGCCCGGAAATCGCCAGCCGCAGCGCCCTGCCAATGCCCGCTGATCAGCCCGCGCGACAGCACGCCATAGGCGGTGATGCCGATGCCCAGCTCGCGGCACGCCGGCAGGATGGTGTCCTCGATCCCGCGGGAGATCA
>CAXSFF010000282.1:0-5312 GCA_964236035.1 uncultured Acetobacteraceae bacterium | reverse complement strand
GGTGCCCAGGATGCGGGTTCTTGCCGTGGATGCCGTCGCCGTAGATCGGCACGTAGGCGACGCCCTCGTCAGGTGCCACCAGCACCTCGTGGACGCGCGGGGCGAAGCCGTCGAGGGTGAGCACCGTCTCATAGCTGACCGGGTCGAGGAACAGCACCTGGTTGCCCACCTTGTCGATGGCGATCAGCCCGGCGCTGCCGGTCGCAAGGTTGGCGTCCGCCATCTCAGGCCTCACCGAAGAAGGCGGCCAGCTCCCGCGCCGCCGCTTCGGGCTGCTCCTCCGGGATGAGATGGCCGCAGTTGGCCACCACGCCGCCGCGCACATCCTCGGCATAGGCCCTGAGCGGTGCCGCCATGTCGGCGATGGAGCCTTGGTCGGCGCCCAGGGCCAGCACCGGCATGGCGAGCTTGCCCCGGGCGGCCAGCTCACGGTTCTGCTGTGCCGACAGGAAGGCTGCACGGTAGTAGGCCAGCCCGGCGCGCAGGCCGCCGTCCTTGGTGAACACGCGCAGGTATTCCGTGATGTCGGCGTCGGAGAACGTCTCCGGGTTGGCCGTCTTCCGGCGCAGGAACCAATCGAGGTACTGGCGCTCCCGCCCGGCGATCAGCATCTCCGGCAGGTCAGGCAGGCCGTGGAACGAGAAGTGCCAGGTGCGCCATGCGCGGTCCGGGGCCGTCGGCAGGGCATCCGGCAGGGTGATGCCCGGGATGCCCGCATCCATCAGCACCAGGCGCCGCACCTCGCTGCCGAACAATGCCGCGTAGGGGTAGGCGACCCAGGCGCCGACGTCGTGGGCCGCAAGGAAGTACTCGCCGATGCCGAGCTGCTGCAGCAGGCCGTGCATCCTCGTGGCCAAGGTCTGGGTGTCGTATCCGCTCATCGGGCGGTCGGAGTCGCCCTGGCCGGGCAGGTCCGGTGCGATGATCCGGTAGGTGCCGGCAAGCAGCGGCATGACCTTGCGCCAGGCGAACCAGCTTTCCGGGAACCCGGCCAGCAGGACCACCACGTCGCCGTCCTCCTTGCCGCCGGTGACGTAGTGCAGGCGCACGCCGTCCACGGTGGCAAACCGGTGCTCGAAACCCTCCAACGTCGGTTCGGTCCTTGATGCCGGATGGGTGTTGATCACCCTTGCCGCCTGCTTCTCGTCCGTCATGGTGGTGTCCCCGTTCATTTCAGTCGCAGCGATCAGCGTCCCGCCCGCCGTGCCGAGACTTCGGCCGACGCCGCCCAGTCATGATCCGCGTCAGCCACGCGCGGGTACGGCAGTCACGCCTGCCATCAGCGGGCCGCCGGCACGGACGCGCTTATGCCAGCAACCGCATGGCCTGGTCGGCGGCCGACACCATCTCGGCCCGGCTCCGCCCCACCTTGCCGACGACCCGCAGGCCTTGCAGGAAGCACAGCAGGGTGCAGGCGGCTATCTCCGCATCGACGCCCGGGGAAATGGAGCCATCTGCCTGGCCGAGCCGGATGAGGTCGCGCACCTGGGTCTCGACCCGTTGCAGCGCCGCCCCGACCATCCCCGCCATGTCCGGGTCATAGGTGGACAGCTCGGCCGCGCTGGCCACGACAAGGCACCCGCGCCGGCCTTCGTCGCCCAACGATGCCTCGACGTAGCAGTCCAGCATGGCGCGCAGCTTGTTCCGCCCCAGGGCCTCGGCCTCCGTTGCCTGCTGCACGCGGGCGGCGCGGCGGGCGATGTAGCGGTCGAAGGCGGCGAGGAACACGGCACGCTTGTCGCGGAAGGCCTTGTAGACGCTCCCGGACGCAAGCCGCATCGCGGCGCAAAGGTCGGCCAGCGACGCCGCGTGGTAGCCGCGCTCGCGGAACACCTGCACGGCGCCATCCAACGCGGCGTCCAGGTCGAACTCGCGCGGCCGGCCGGGTGCGCGTCGGGGGAGAGCTTCAGGCCGGGTTCGCATTGGCCCCAATTAGGGAGCGATCTCTCCCTAATCAAGTGCATAGTGATGTTTCGAGGGTGATGCTCGTCAGGCGGGTTGGCGCCGCTGTCACACCGAGGGCAGGTGTCGGCAGCACGGCCCAGGCGCCGTCGCCGATGCCGGCCAAGGCGAGGAGGCCAACGAGCCAGAACGCCGGATATTCCCAGCCTCCGCCCGTGTTGGTGAACAGCCAGCCATTGGCGCCGTGCACCGTCACGATCGCGCCGAGCAGCACAGGCGTCAGGAGAAGCGCCACCGCCCGCGTGTAGACGCCGAAGATCAAGGCCAGGCCGCCGATCACCTCGGCCGCCATCACCAGGTAGGCCAGCGCGGGCGGCAGGCCAAGGCTGCCGAAGTAGCCTGCGGTGCCCGACGGCGTGAAGACGAACAGCTTCACCGCCGCATGCGCCAGGAACATGATCCCGAGACTGAGGCGGAGCAGGAAGGCAGCGTAGGGAGCGGTACGAAGGTCTGTCATGGGAACTCTCCAAGGTTCGAGGCCCCTGTTTCGTCCCTCGCGCGACGTAGGATAATCCTGCATCGCGACGCAACAGTGTCGTCTGGCGGTTGGAGCCGGGCAGTCGGAACGCGGCAACCTGTTGCGCGAAGCCGGGCGAGCTATCGGTCCCACGGCGGCACGTCGCCATACCGTTCGGCCAGGAAGTCGATCATCGCACGCGACTTGGGCGGCAGATGCCTGCCCGGGCGGAACACCGCGTGGATGTGCCCGACGTTGACGGTGGGGTGGTCGAGCGGCAGGGCGAGCAGCCGGCCCGCGCGCAGGTCCTCGGCGACCAGGAAACTCGGCTGATAGATCACTCCCAAGCCCCCAAGCGCCGCCGCACGGAGCGCGTCGCCATTGTTGCTGCGCAGACTGCCGGTGACGGGCGCCACCACCGCTCCGTCCGCGCCGAAGCTCCAGCGGTTGGCGCCCAGCCGATCCGACAGGGTGTAGCCCAGGCAATTGTGGCCGGAGAGGTCCGCGACGGTTCGCGGGCAGCCATGCGCCTCGATATAGGCGGGGGCGGCGCACACCACGGTGCGGCAAGGTGCCAGCTGGCGCGCGACAAGGGTGGAGTCCCGGAGCACGCCGATCCGTACCGCGATGTCCCAGCCTTCCTCGATGAGGTCCACCAGCCGGTCGTTCAAACCCAGTTCGATCGAGACTTGCGGATACCGGCCCGCGAACGCCGCGAGCAGCGGCGCGACCTGCAGCGTCCCGAACGGCACGGGGGCGTTCATGCGCAGCTGCCCTCGCGGCTCCGATTGCCCGGCCGCGGCTTCCTGTTCCGCTTCCTCGATCTCGGCCAGGATGCGCCCGCAAGCATCGAGGTAGCCGCGGCCCGCCTCCGTGAGCGTCAGTCGCCGCGTGGAGCGCTGCATCAGCCGGACGCCAAGCCGGGCCTCGATCGCCTCGACGTGCTTGGTCACCATGGTCTGCGACAGGCCGAGCGTCCGCCCTGCCGCAGCAAGGCTTCCGTCGCTCGCGACACGCACGAAGACCCGCATGCCGGTGACTTGGTCGAGCACGTGGCGCCTCCAACTCCTGGGGTGAAGTCCTCCCGCATTTCGCCAGGTTCCGAGTGGAAGGCAACGGGGCCATCTGGGATACAGCGGCGGAGGACAGCGGCATGTCACGCGCCGGTCCGCGGCTGGGGAGCGTTGATGATGGAGTTGGGCCTTTGCACGTTCGGGGACTTGCCGGCCGGCAGATCGACATCGGCGGCCTGCCGTTCGCCGCCGTCGCCACGGGCATCGAGCTGCTTGCGACCGAGGTGCTGCCCGCTGTCCGCCGTGCCACTGTCTCCAGCGCCCCCGCTTCCAGCGCCCCCCGTCCACGAACCCGCTTGATCACACCCGTGCCACCGAAAGGACCCGACATGCCCGACATCAACACCCTGTCCCTGGACAGCGCCGCCGCCCAACCGATCGCAACGGGCGCGCGCATCGGCCACGTGCATCTCAAGGTGTCGGACCTGGCGCGCTCGCTCGCCTTCTACTGCGGCGTGCTGGGCTTCGAGCTGACCCAGCGTTTCGGCCCGGAGGCGGCGTTCATCTCCGCTGGCGGCTATCATCACCACATCGGCCTCAACACCTGGGAAAGCCGTGGTGGACGGCCGCCGGCGCCGGGCACCACGGGGCTGTTCCATGTGGCGATCGTGTATCCGGACCGGGCCGACCTGGCCGACGCCGCGCGCCGGCTCGCCAAAGCCGGCATCGCGCTCGACGGCGCGTCGGACCACGGCGTGAGCGAAGCGCTCTATCTGTCCGACCCGGACGGCAACGGCGTGGAACTCTATTGGGACCGCCCGGCCGAGCAGTGGCCGCGCCTGCCCGATGGATCATTGGCCATGTTCACCCGCAGGCTGGACCTGCAGGACCTGCTCCGCCAGACGACGCGCTAGGCTGCCGCACGGCCATCTGATATCGTTGCAGTCTCCGTTCTAGTGCCGCCAGGCCCGCTCCAGCTCCCATCCAGCGAAAAGGACTTCCAACATGACCAAGGTTCTCGTCCTCTACTACTCGTCCTACGGCCACATCGAGACGCTGGCGCACGCCGTCGCGGAAGGCGTGCGGGAGGCCGGCGCCATCGCCGACATCAAGCGCGTGCCCGAACTGGTGTCCGCGGAAGTCGCGCTTGCCAGCCACTACAAGCTTGACCAGGCCGCCCCGATCGCCACCGTCGACGAGCTTCCGACCTATGACGCGATCATCGTCGGCACGGGGACGCGCTACGGCCGGATGACGTCGCAGATGGCGAACTTCTGGGACCAGACGGGCGCCTTGTGGTTCCAGGGCAAGCTGGTCGGCAAGGTCGGCGCCGGCTTCGCCTCCACGGCAAGCCAGCATGGCGGCCAGGAAACGACGCTGATCAACATCATAACCAACCTGCTGCACCATGGCATGGTCATCGTCGGGCTGCCCTACGCCTTCCAGGGCCAACTCAAGCTCGATGAAGTGACCGGCGGCACTCCATACGGGGCAACGACCATCACCGCCGGCGACGGCTCGCGCCAGCCTTCGGCCAACGAGTTGGACGGCGCGAGGTACCTCGGCCGGCATGTCGCCCAGGTCGCTGCGAAGCAGGCAGCCTGAACCTCAAGGGTAACGACAGCCGGGGGCAACGACAGCCGGGGGCAACGACAGCCGCATGATGGACGGTCCGCCGGGACGAGGACCTGCCGGCGGACTTCGACGCACGGCGCGATGAGCACCGCGCCGGCCTCGGCTTGCCCCGCGGCGGCGCCGCCTTCATTGCCGACGTGCAGGAGGGCATGCGGGCAGCGCTGTTCCATCTCGAGTGCGGCCTGCCACGCAACTCCGACGTTGGCATCTCGCGCAAGGCCAGCGGCTGGATCCATTCCAAGACC
>CAXSFF010000281.1:0-5330 GCA_964236035.1 uncultured Acetobacteraceae bacterium | reverse complement strand
CACGCGGCCGAGACCGCCGAAGCCGCCTGATCATATGGCCGGCGCTGGGGCGGGTCCGCTCCGGCGCCGTTTGCCGGCCAAGCCCGTGGTGAGTGGATCGTGATGGCCCAGCGGAGCTGCATCCCGTATGGTGGGCCAGGAGATCGACCGATGCTGCGAACCCTGCTGGCCCCGACTTTTCTGGCCCCAACCCTGCTGGCCTTGGTGATGATGCTGAGGTTGCAACCAGCCCAGGCGCAAGAGGCCGTGCCAGCGCCCGACCGCGACGCCGTGCAGTCGGTCATCCGCCAGCAGATGGATGCGTTCCAGCACGGCGACGGCACCCGGGCGTTCAGTTTCGCGGCGCCTGGCATCCAGCAGCAATTCGGCACCGCCGACCATTTTATCGCCGTGGTGCGCCACGCGTACCAGCCGGTCTACGCCCCGCGCTCGGTGGATTTCACCGCCGCGACCGCTACGGACGGGGCAGTCATGCAATCCGTCGAGTTGATCGGGCCGGACGGGCTGGCCTACACCGCGGTCTACACGATGGAGCACGAGCCGGACGGCTCATGGCGGATCGCCGCCTGCGTGCTGCTCGAAAGCCGCCGGTTCGGCGCGTGAAGTAGGAACGAGATGAACGTCCGCGTCGCTCCCGAAGCCGCCTCGCCCACCATCAGCCTGCGGGCAGCGCCGCCAGCCAGCGCGCTGATCCTGCCGGTGCTGCTGTCGATCAGCGCCGTGCACCTGATCAACGACCTGATCCAGGCGCTGCTGCCGGCGATGTATCCGCTGTTCAAGGCTGATTTCGCACTCAGCTTCGGCCAGGTCGGCCTGCTGGCGTTCGTGTTCCAGGCGATGGCGTCGCTGCTGCAACCCGTGGTCGGCGCCTTCACCGACCGCCGCCCGCTGCCCTACTCGCTGCCGTTCGGCATGGTGGTCTCGCTGGCCGGCGTGTTCCTGCTGTCGCGCGCCGGCAGCTTCGCCGTGCTGGTGCTGGCCGCGGGCATGGTCGGCGTCGGCAGCGCCGTGTTCCATCCGGAGGCGTCGCGGGTCGCCCGCATGGCGTCGGGCGGCCGGCACGGGCTGGCGCAGTCGGTGTTCCAGGTCGGCGGCAACGGCGGCCAGGCGATGGGGCCGTTGCTCGCCGCCTTCATCGTGATGCCGTACGGGCAGGCCAACGTCGCCTGGTTCTGCGTGCTGGGCGTGCTGGGCGTGTTCGTGCTGGCTCGCGTCGGCCGCTGGTACGCGGCGAGCCTGGCGGCGCACGCGCGCGCCGCCCGGGTGGCGCCGGCCGTCCCCGACCTTTCGCGCGGACGGGTGACGTTCGCGGTCGGCATCCTGCTGCTGCTGATCTTCTCGAAGTACTTCTATCTCACCAGCCTGACCACGTATTACACCTTCTACCTGATCGACCGCTTTGGGGTGCCGATCCAGACCGCGCAGATCTACCTGTTCGTGTTCCTGGGTTCGGTCGCCGTCGGCACCCTGCTGGGTGGCCCGATCGGCGACCGCATCGGCCGCAAGTACGTGATCTGGGCCTCGATCCTGGGCGTGCTGCCGTTCACCCTGGTGTTGCCGCACGTCAACCTGTTCTGGACGGTGGCGCTGACCGTGCCGATCGGGCTGATCCTCGCCTCCGCCTTCTCCGCCATCCTGGTCTATGCGCAGGAGCTGATGCCGAACCGCATCGGCACCGTCGCCGGGCTGTTCTACGGCTTCGGCTTCGGCATGGCCGGCATCGGCGCCGCCGTGCTGGGCGAGTTCGCCGACCACGTCGGCATAGAAACCGTCTACCAGATTTGCGCCTACCTGCCGGCGATCGGCATCATGACGGCATTGCTGCCGAACCTGGAGCGCCCCCGCCATGCCGTTTGACGAGACCGGCGGCCGTTTGCCCGCCCGCAACGTGCTGGGTGGCCGGCTGGAGAGCTGCTCGATGGCGCCGCTCACGGGGTTCCTGCGCAACGGCTGCTGCAACACGGGGCCGGAGGACCACGGCAGCCACACGGTCTGCGCCGTGATGACGGCGGAGTTCCTGGCGTTCAGCACGTCGCGCGGCAACGACCTGGCCACGCCGCGGCCGGAATACGGCTTCCCCGGCCTGCAGCCCGGCGACCGCTGGTGCCTGTGCGCCCCGCGTTGGCAGGAGGCATTCGACGCCGGCCACGCGCCGTCCGTGGTGCTGGCGGCGACCGAGATCGGCGCACTCCAGCATTGCGCGCTGGACGACCTGCGGGCGCATGCGGTTCCGGAACCCCTGTAGCCGCCGGCCTGTTCGATGACGCCGGGTTCATTGCTGTAGCTATGCAGCCATCGCGCGCCGATTATGCTAGGCCGCAGTACGTCGAGTGCTGAAAGGGCGACACTATGGCTGAGGACCGCTTTGGCGACCCCGTATTGCTGGCTGCCGTCGCCGCTGCCGGGCTGCTGGCCGCGAGCTTCGCACGGTCCAGCGATGGCCGCACTCCCGCCAAGGCGCGCAAGCCCAGGCAAGGCGAGCCGATCGTGCCCAGGCGGCCCGGCGATGTCGGCGCCGTGGTCGGCGACCCCAAACCGAGCCGTGCTCCGCGCGAGCCTGGCTGGTGGCCGGTGCTGAAGCGGGTCTCCAACGGCTTCCTCGACGACCGCATCATGACGGAAGCCGCCGGGGTGACCTTCTACGCGCTGCTGGCGCTGTTCCCCGCCATCGCCACGCTGGTCTCGCTGTATGGCCTGTTCGCCGACCCGGCGGTCGTTGGCCAGCAGCTGCAGGCCGCCGCCGGCATCATCCCGGGCGGCGGCCTCGACCTCATCGAGACGCAGGTGAAGGCATTGACGGCGAACGGCCGCACGGCCCTGGGCTGGGGCGTGGCGTTGGGCTTCTTCACCTCGCTGTGGACGGCGAACCAAGGCATCAAGGCGTTGTTCGACGCGCTCAACGTCGTGTTCCACCGCCGCGAGACACGCAGCTACGTCCGCCTCACCTTGATCAGCCTCGGCCTGACGTTCAGCAGCATCGTGTTTATCCTGGTCGCCATGGTGGGCGTGGTGGCGTTGCCGATCGTGCTCAACTTCGTCGGCTTCGGCGCCTGGGCCGACGTGTTGCTGCGGTTGGCGCGGTGGCCGCTGCTGATGGCGATGCTGGGGGTGTTCCTGGCGGTGATCTACACCTACGGCCCGGACCGCCACCATCCGGTGTGGAAGTGGGTGACCTGGGGCAGTGCCTTCGCCGCAGTGACCTGGGTGATTGGGTCGGCCGCCTTCTCGTATTACGTCTCCAATTTCGGCAGCTACAACAAGACCTACGGCTCGCTCGGCGCGGTGATCGGGTTCATGACCTGGATCTGGATCTCGATGATGATCGTGCTGCTTGGCGCGGAGCTTAACGCTGATCTGGAGCAGATGGAGCCAGACCCGAAGCAGAAGCAGGCGATGCTGGCCAAGGCCTGACCGGCTGGGAGCCGCGCCATGCAGGGCCCGCGCCGCCACCTGGTGACCTGGACGGCGCGGTACGGCGACGCCGAGACGGATGCTCCGGCCGCATGGCTGCTGGGCATCCGGAAGGATGGCGCCCGGCTGGCGATGGTGCCGGCGGAGTATCACTACAACCCGATCGGCACCGTGCATGGCGGCGTGATCGCGACCTTGCTGGACATGGCGATGACGGCGGCGGTGCGCGCCGTGTTGCCGCCTGGCCGTGGCTGCACGCGGCTGGAGATCAAGGTCAACTACCTGCGCGGCGTGACGGAGGTGGCGGGCAAGGTGTGGGCCGAGGCCAGCGTGGTGCAGGCGGGCCGCCGGGTGGCGATGACCGAGGCCCGCCTGGTCGACCAGGGTGGCCGGGTCTACGCCAGCGCGAGCAGCACCCACCTGGTTGCCGAGGCCCAGCCGCCGCACGCCGCACCGGCCGGCGAGCAGCAAAGGGCCGTGGCATGGTCGGACCCGCGCGGCCTGGCGCAGGCGGCGTCCAGCATGGCGGGCCTCGACTTCCTGCGCGCCATGGGGTCGGGCAGCCTGCCGCCGCCGCCGGTCATGGTGCTCACCGGCATCGAGCTGGGCGCCGCCGAGCCCGGCGAGGTGGCCATGCGACTGCCGCCGGGCGAGCACCTGCATGATGCGGCTGGCGGCGTACATGGCGGGATGGTCGCGGTCCTGCTGGACTCGGTGATGGGCTGTGCCGTGCACTCGACCCTGCCGGCGGGACACGGCTACACCACCATCGAGATCAAGGTGAACTTCATCCGCGCCATCACGGCCGCCACGGGACTGATCACCGGCACCGGCCGCCTGGTGCATGCCGGGCGGCAGGTGGCCTCCGCGGAGGCATGGGCGCGGGATGCGGCCGGCACGCTACATGCCACCGCCAGCACGACCTGCCTGGTGTTCGAGGCGAGGCCATGAACGCCGTGACCGGCGTGCTGCCGACGCATCCTGTCGCCGCGCCGGCGCCGAACCCGCGCACGGCGGCGTTGCTGCATGCGCCGGTGCTGCCCACCCTGCTGCGGCTGGCCTGGCCGAACGTGCTGGTGATGCTGGCGCAGTCCTCGACCGGGCTGATCGAGACCTGGTGGGTGTCGCGCCTCGGCACGGGCGCTCTGGCGGGGATGGCGTTGGTGTTCCCCGGCGTGATGCTGATGCAGATGATCTCCAACGGGGCAATGGGTGGCGGCGTGTCCTCCGCCATCGCGCGGGCGCTGGGCGGGCGGCGGCAGGGGGACGCGGACGCGCTGGTGCTGCACGCGCTGGTGCTCAACATCGCGGTCGGCGCCGTGTTTTCGGCGGTCGTGCTGGCGTTCGGCCCGGCGCTGTACCGCGCGCTGGGAGGCTCCGGCGTCTCGCTGGCGACGGCGCTGGCGTATTCCAACGTGGTGTTCGCCGGCACCTTGCTGCTGTGGGTGTCCAACGCGCTGGCCAGCGTGCTGCGCGGGACGGGGAACATGCTGGTACCGGCGATCGTGACCATCGCCGGCGTGGCGCTGCTGGTGCCGCTGTCGCCGTGCCTGATCTTCGGCCTCGGCCCGTTCCCGCGGCTGGGCGTGGCCGGGGCCGGGTATGCGATGCTGCTGTATTATGCCGGGTCGTCGGCGGTGCTGGGCTGGTACGTGTTGGCGGGGCGTGCGGGGGTGATGCTGCGCCGAGGCCGGCTGCGGTGGCCGCTGTTCCGCGAAATCCTGTCGGTCGCCGTGATCGCGTCGCTCACCTCGATCCAGACCAACCTTGTCGTCGCCGTCACCACGGGGTTGGTCGGCGCGGCCGGCGGGCCTGATGCGGTGGCGGGTTACGGCACAGGGTCGCGGCTGGAATACCTGCTGATCCCGCTGACGTTCGGTCTGGGCGGGCCGCTGGTGGCGCTGGTCGGCGTCAACATT
>CAXSFF010000280.1:0-5333 GCA_964236035.1 uncultured Acetobacteraceae bacterium | reverse complement strand
CCAGCCTGTTGGGCGGCAATTTCGGTAGCGGTTTCGGCGCCGGCGGCGGCGGCTCCTTCGACAGTGGGGCCGATCAAGTGCTGCTGAGCGGCGTCAACAGCGGCAACGGCCTGGTCGAGATCACCAGCCTGACACCCGTGCCCGAACCCGCCGGCCTCGCCATCTTCGGCGCCGGCCTCGCCTGTCTCGCCGGCCTGCGCGCGCGGCGGCGGCTGTAGGACTACCCTGGGCCAGGCTGCCTGTCCCAGGAAGATGCCTGCCCCTGGAGCGGGCATGCCGGCCGCGCCTGCCGCACCGGCGATGCGCCAACTACAGCTTGCCGCGGACCGTTGCCTTCGGGGTCAGGCTATGGGCCACCCAAGCTTCCCGCCAGCGGCCGATCGGACGGTCGAAGTAGATCAGCACGAAGAAGCTTGCCAGGTAGGTCAAGGCAACCAGCGCCACGATGACAAGCTCCTTTTCGACCTTGCCGAGTTCCTCCAGGAACCTTGTCGCGACGATCACCATCAGCCAGTGGCTGCAATAGACCACGTAAGACAAGTCCCCGACCACGCGATCCCGCGGCGTTGACTTAGCATAGACCGACGAGAGCGCGATCGGCGCCGCGACCAACGCCACCGCGAAGGTCACCGTCGAGTTCCAGACGAAATCCACCATGGTGTGGCTATGCAGGACATAGCCGCGAAGCGATGGGACGCCGATCAGGACCAACACGCCGATGGCCAGGATCGCCGCCGATCCATAGATCAGGCTGGATGATGGCTTCCAGTTGTTGCGGGCAGCGAACACGCCAAGCAAGAAAAACCCAAGATAGGGAATGATCGTTGGAGAGACGCCATAGCTGCTGACGAAAAACGATACGTACAGGCCGCCCAAGCCAAGCGCGCACACCAATACCGGCAAGGCATACCTATCCAGCCGGTCGAGCAAAGAGAACAACAATGGGAAAACGATATAGAACTGGAGTTCTATGTCGAGCGACCATGCGGGAGCCAACGGCGCGAGCTGCAGGCTGGCGTAACCGATGATCAGCGTGTTCGGAATGATGTCGGCCAAGGATTGCGCAAAGATCACATGGCCTTGCAAGGCAAAATGCAAAGCGAACGCAAGGGAGTTGAACAATAGGAACAAAGGCAATATGCGCAGGAAACGCGACATGACGAACAGCAGGGCAGGGCGGCTGGAGCGTTCGTACTTGCTGACGAACATCCGGTACACCCAGAAGCCGCTCAGCACGAAGAACAAGTAAACAGCGGTCGCGCCCAGCTCGATCCTGGTGAAATGCGTCATGACAACAAGGGAGGCAAGAAACAATCGGAAGGCGCCAGGTGAAACCATCGCTCTACCAACTCCGCAAGGAACGACAAGCCATCTGGCTCATAGTGCTTGGCCGCCGGGCCGCCAAGCGGCCACGGGTCATCCCGCGAGCGCCGCGTTGAACGCCTGCACCGCGGCGGCCGGCCCCTGCGGATGCGACCACACCCCTGCCGACACGGCGACGAAGTTGGCGCCCGCCTGCGCCAGCGGGGCGCAGTTGCCGGGCGTGATGCCGCCGATTGCGACGCAGGGCAGCTCCATCAGGTCGGACCACCAGGCCAGCACCTCCGGTTCCGCGCTGGCCGGCGGCTCCTTGGTGGTGGTGGGATAGAACGCGCCGAACGCCACGTAGTCGGCGCCGTCCTGCCCGGCCGTCATCGCCAGGTCGCGGCTGGCGTAGCAGCTGACGCCCAAGGTGAGGTCGCCCAGGATGCGCCGCGCCTCGGCGGCCTTCATGTCGTCCTGGCCGACGTGGGCGCCGTCGCATCCCATCTGCCGGGCGAGCGCCGGGTCGTCGTTGAGCAGGAAGGCGACGTCGCGCTCCTGCGCCACGGGGCGCAGGATGTCGACCGCGCGCGCCAGGTCGTCCGCCGCCCCGCCCTTCAGCCGCAATTGCACCGCCGCCACGTCGCCGGCGTCCAGCGTTGCCGCGAGGATGTCGCGGAAGCGGGCAGGGGCCAGCACGGGCGGCGTGATCAGGTACAAACGGCAGCCACCCGGGTCGGCCATGGGACGCTCTCCTTCGCAAGCGCGGGGTACATGAAGCGGCAGCCCCGCGATAGGGCCGGCGTGCCATGCCTACGGGCCGGCAACGCCGTCGCCGTCGAGCCACTGCGCCAGCCGCCTGGACGCCGCCGCGTCGCCGAGGTCGAGCGCGGGCGGGCGCGCCGGCAGCAGCGTGGCGCCGATGGCGGCGGCCCGGGCGTGCAGCAGCGCGAACGCCGGCACGGCGGAGTCCAGCACGATCAGCCGGCAGCCCGCCCGCAGCGCCTCCATCACCCGCCCGGGGGCGTCGTCGCAGTCCAGGATATCCGGCCCGGCGGTGCCGCTCGCCGCCACCAGCGCCCGCCACCAGCCGCAGCCGGCGTGGCTCGCCGCCCCCACGCCGGACAGCAGGGTGACGGGGCGGCCCGGCGCCAGCGCCGCGCGGGCGTGGTCCAGGCCATGCACGACAAGGGCGGGTGGAAGCAGGGGGGCAGGAGGCAGCGGCATGCTTGACCTTGAGGCCTCCACAGGCTTGATGTTCAGGTATTATAGCAGCGGGGGCCAGCATCGATGGCAGAATGGGACGAGTCGCTCGACCAACCGGACCAGGCGTTGGCCCGCATCGAGGCCGCGCTGGACCGCATCGCGCGGGGTTCGCCGCTAGACGCCTTTTCCATTCCGGAGCCTTCGCTCCACACCGACACCACCATCATCGCGGCGCGGCTGGACGGGTTGATCGCCTACTTGCGCGACACCCTGGCCATCGCGGCAAGCTAGAGGAGGACGCCGCATGGCCCAGGTCACGGTCAAGATCAACGGCTACGCCTACAACGTCGGCTGCGAGGACGGGCAGGAGCAGCACCTGCAGGAGATGGCCCAGCAGGTCGAAGGCCGCATCGACAGCGTGAAGTCGCTCGGCGGCGGCCCGAGCGGGGAAGGGCGCCTGCTGGTGCTGGCCGCGCTGCTGATGGCCGACGAGCTGCACGACCTGCACATCGAGCTGTCCCACCTGCGCCAGGCCTCCGGTTCGGAACCGCCCTCGGCGCAGGCGATGGAGAAGACCGACACCAAGCGGCTCAATCGCATCGCGCGCAAGGCGGAAGAGATTGCAGCCGGCCTCGATCAGCCCTAGATAGGGTGGGCGGGGCTGCTGGGTTCGTCAGGTCGATCATCCCTCGGGCCGATAAGCATTCTCCTCGGGAACTGGCGCTGCCGTGATCCTGGTCATGGTACCTGGTGCCCACCTGCACAAGCAGGCTCGGGAGGATGACAATACCAACGGCCATGGCGGCTCCGCACCCACTCTCCCTGTTGAAGCATGAAGCCCGTCTCGCGGCGCTTGCGTCGCGCGCTTCTTGCGATCCGGGCGTCGGCGGCCAATTGGCGCAGCATGTGCTCGCGGCCGGCATCGTCCCGGCCGGAAGCGTCGTCGCCGGGTTCTGGCCGCTGCCGCAGGAGATCGACATCCGCCCATTGCTGCACGCGCTCGCCGTCGACCACGCGATAGCGTTGCCGGCCACTCCGGCGCGTGGCCTGCCGCTGCGCTTCCGCCGTTGGCGACCCGGCGACCCGCTGCGGACCGGGCGGTTCGGCGTCGGCGAGCCGGCCGGCCCCGAGATCGTGCCGGACGTGCTGCTGGTGCCGTTGCTCGCCTTCGACCGCCGCGGCAACCGGCTTGGCTACGGCGGCGGCTACTACGACCGCACCTTGGCCGCGCTGCCCGGCGCGCTGTCGATCGGCTGCGCGTTCGCCGCCCAGGAATGCCCGGGCGTGCCGACCGGCGAAACCGATATCGCCCTGCATTTCATTGCCACCGAACGCGGCCTCACTAGGACCTGACCCCAATGCGCATCCTTTTCCTCGGCGACACGGTCGGGCGCAGCGGGCGGGAGGCGGCGGCGGCGGCGCTGCCGAAGCTGCGCGCACTGCTCGGCATCGACCTCGCCATCGTCAACGCGGAGAACGCCAGCCACGGCTTCGGCCTGGCGCCGGACATGGCCGAGGCGTTGCTGGCGGCCGGCGCCGACGTGATCACGCTCGGCAACCACGCCTGGGACCGCAAGGAGATCATCCCCTACATCGCGCAGCAGCCGCGGGTGGTGCGGCCGCTGAACTTCCCGCCGGGCACGCCGGGGGCCGGGTCGGTGGTGGTGGATTTGCCGGGCGGGCGGCGCGCGCTGGTGCTGAACGCGATGGGGCGGCTGTTCATGGACCCGCTCGACTGCCCGTTCCGCGGCACCGCCGAGCTGCTGGCCCGCTATCGGCTGGGCGGCACGGTGAACGCCATCGTCGCCGACTTCCATGCCGAGGCGACCAGCGAGAAGCTCGCCTACGCGCATTCCTTCGACGGTCAGGTGTCGCTGGTGGTGGGGACCCATACCCACGTGCCGACCGCGGACCACCAGGTGCTGGCGGGCGGCACCGCGTACCAGTCGGACGCCGGCATGTGCGGCGACTACGACAGCGTCATCGGCATGGCGAAGCAGGGCGCGGCGGCGCGGTTCTGGCGCAAGATGCCGGGCGAGCGGCTGGCCCCGGCCGAGGGGGAGGCGACGGTCTGCGGCCTGTTCGTCGAGACGGACGACGCCACGGGGCTGGCGCTGCGGGCCGAGCCGGTGCGCATGGGCGGCCGCCTGGCGCCCATGCTGCCCATCCTCGACTCCGCGACAAACGTTTCGATCTAAGGAACATTCGCTGGGGTGGCGCGTAGCTGATGGTGTTCCATGAAGGGCTACATCAGATGACAATCCGCACCTGCGCCGCCATCGCCACCTTGTTGCTGCTCGGCGCCTGCAACGGCCAGCAGCCGGCGCCGACCGCCGCCCAGCACATCGACTCGGGCATCAACGCCAACAACGGCGGCGGCATGAACTCGACTGGCGGCCTGATCAACGAAGGCGTGACCACCCGGACGGCTCCGATGCGCTAGTCGGCCTGGCTGGCCCGCCGCTGGTCTGGCGGCAGGTTTCCGCAATGGGTTTGGCGCGCGGCGCTCGGCACTGGTAGAAGGTGCGACTCCTTTAACAGCACCGAGGCCGCGGCCATGGCTGGCCATTCCCAGTTTAAGAACATCATGCACCGCAAAGGTGCACAGGACGCCCGCCGCGCCCGGCAGTTCGCCAAGATCATCCGCGAGATCACCGTGTCGGCCCGCCAAGGCATGCCCGACCCGGCCTTCAACCCGCGCCTGCGCGCCGCCGTCGCCGCCGCCCGCGTCACCAACATGCCGAAGGACACCATCGACCGCGCCATCAAGAAGGCCACGGGGGCCGGCGGCGGCGAGGACTACGTCGGGGTCCGCTACGAGGGCT
>CAXSFF010000279.1:0-5333 GCA_964236035.1 uncultured Acetobacteraceae bacterium | reverse complement strand
TGCTTCACCCACTGCGTCTCGCCCGACTGCCCGGCGATCATGGCGATGGCGTTCGGCGTCGACGGACCGATCGTGGTCTGGAAGATGTTGTCGAACAGCGTGAAGCGGTTGGCGTAGTTCCACAGGAACGGCACGGTGTCGCAATCGACATAGGCCATCGCGAGCTCGCCGTACTGCTTGGACTTCAGCGACGGGATGGTCGGCGCGCTCGCCGGTATCGCCTGCGCGCTGAACAGGGTGGGGGAGCCAGTCAGGTACTTGAACTGCTCGTTCAGCGCGAAGCGGTCCATTGCCGGGATGCCGGTGTTGCCGGGTATGTCCATCTTCTGCGCCATGCGCACATGGGCGTGATCGATGTCGTCGGTGTCGGCCGCGTTCTGCGGCGTGCCGATGCGGAACGGCGAGATCGTGCCGAGCGTGCCGTCGGTGTTGTAGAGCGGCTGGGTGTTGCTGGCCACGGGCGGGCTGCGCACGGCGGGCGTCGCGGATGCGTCGGTGAACAGGCCGTTGGCGCCGGGGAACGTGCCGAAGTAATGGTCGAACGAGCGGTTCTCCTGGAACAGCACGAACACGTACTTAACCCGGTGGCGCAGCAGGTTGATCATCTGCGCCTGCGTCAGGTTCGGGTCGTTCGCCGGGTCGCGGAAGACGGGCCGCACGGTGCCGTCGAAGCCGAAGGCGGCGGTCTGCGGCCCGGCGGTGACGGTCGCCGTCGCGGCGAACGCGCGGCTGGCGATCAGGGGCTGCATCAGCGAGGCGGCGGTGATCCACGCCGTCGTGGCCTTGAGGAGAGTACGCTTCACGATAGTGTTCCACCTGAATGATGGTCGTTACTGGCAGGTGGCACCCGAGCTCGCGATGTCGTTTCCGCGTCAGATTGATGAAATTTGGCGGTTGCATGAGGTGCGACGACGCCCTGTACCCTGAACGCCGTCATTGCGAGGTGGCGCTGACAGGCTTTGTCATTCCACGGTGGCGGGGGCCAGCAGGCCGCCGCCGTCCCAGCGCGCATCGACCCCCTGTGGCAGGTCGAGCACCGAGTCGGGGCCCAGGTTGCGCTGGAACAGGTCGGCGTAGGACCTAGTGGCTGCGATCACCCGCGCCTGCCAGCCGGCGTCCAGCCCGATCGCGTCGCCGTCCACCGGCAGCAGGCCGTTACCCGCCGCCAGCACCGTCTGCATCGTCCAGCCGACCAGGGCCGACCAGGCGGGGTCTGCCTGGGGCGTGGCCGCCAGCACGGGCGACACCGCCAACGGTTCGGCCAGGATGCGCGACGGGTGGCCCAAGCGCGCACTCTCGAGCCGCAACGCCGCCAGCGCCGTGACCTCGCCCGCGACCGCCGGGCAGCGGCCGACGTTGAAGGCGTCCATCATCTCCTCAAGCTCCTGCCAGGCGGAATACTGGAAGGCGATGCCGTGGGCGTGGGCATAGGCCAGCAGGTTGCGGTCCGGCCCGGTGCCGGGTTCGACGCACACCATCACCCCGGGCTGGCCACCAAGATCGGCCAGGCGCTGGACGGCGGCAGACTCCCAGACCATGACGTTGGTGGTCTCGAAGAACACCGGCGGACCCATCTGCAGCGCGCCGAACAGGCCATTGGCGTAAAGCTCGGTGCCGGTCAGGAACGCCACGTCGTCGGCGCTGCGGGAGCGGTCGAAATCCTGGCGCAGCGCATAGCCGTTGAACTCGATCCGCGCGTCCGACCCGATCGCCGCCACGGCGACGGCGCGGCACAGGTCGACCAGCAGGCCGCTCCAGGCGTGGTCCACGCCGGGGAAGGCCAGCCCGGGCCGTATGGCGCTGCCGCAGCGCAGGACGCCGGCCTGGCGCACCCGCTCCAGCGTGGTCGGCTGCGCGGCCCGCGCCACAGGTCCGATCGCCAGCGCCAACAGCAGCAGCCCAACTCGCATGCGCATCGCGCCCTCCCGATCAAAACCGGGCGCAATAGGGATGCTGGGCGGGATCGCTGCAAGGCGTCCACGGCCTCGCCGCGAGACGCCTGCAGCAATGTCACCAATTCTCCATAATCGGTCGGGCGATTGGCCATAAGCCCCCGGCCACCCTATCTTCAGCGCATGACCGAAACCCCCGCCTTCCTCGACGGGGCGCGCCCCGACGTGCCCGACATCGTCGTCCCCCGCGGCATCGTGCCGTTCCACCTGCCGGGCCGCCCGGTGCGCGGGCGCCTGGTGCGGCTCGGCCTGCTGGCGGACGCGCTGCTGACCCGGCACGACAACCACCCCGTCGTCACCGCGCTGGAGGGCCAGGCGCTCGCCCTGGCGGCGGCCCTGGCGGCGGCGCTGAAGTTCCGCGGCTCGTTCAGCCTGCAGGCCAAGGGCGACGGCCCCGTCTCCATGCTGCTGGCCGACTGCACGGAGGCCGGCGCCCTGCGCGGCTACGCCCGCGCCGATGCGGACAAGCTGGCCGCCGTGCTCGCCGACGACCCGGCGCCGACCGCGGCAAGCCTGCTCGGAGCCGGCTACCTCGCCTTCACCGTCGACCAGGGCGGCGAGCGCGAGCGGCACCAAGGCATCGTCGCCATCGAGGGCGACACCCTCGCCGACATGGCGCTGCACTACTTCCAGACCAGTGAGCAGCTGCAATGCGCCGTTCGCCTCGCCTGCGCCCACACGCTCGCCGGCTGGCGCGCCGCCGCGCTGATCCTGGAGCGGGTGGCCACCGACGGCGGCATCGACCCGATCCCGACGGGGGCCGAGGCGGACGAGGCCTGGCGCACCGCCACCACCCTGGCCGCCACGCTGACGGAGGCCGAGCTGCTGGATGACGGCCTGCCGTCCGAACAACTGGTGTGGCGGCTGTTCTCCGCCGAGGGGGTCGCCGCCGACCGGCCGCGCGCGTTGGCCTATGGCTGCCGCTGCTCGCGCTCCCGCCTGGCCGGCATCCTGGAGGGCTTCCCGCCGGAGGACCTGGACGACATGGTGGTGGCGGGCGACATCGTCATGACCTGCGAGTTCTGCAACCTCGACTTCCGCTTCGACCGCGGCCAGGTTCGCGGCAGCACGCCGGCGGGATGATCCGCGCGCGCCATCCCAGAGACTTGATGATCGGAGGCCTGATGATCGCGCGACGGACCATCCTGCTGTTGCCGCTGCTCGCCGCCGGGTGCGGGGGCGGCGACACCTCGGCCGAGGTGTTCAGCCAGCCCAGCTACGACTACCTGACCAAGCTGCGGCTGAATGTCGCCACCATCGATGTCGAGGACCATACGCCGCCGGTGCCTTCCAACGCCATCGAGTCGCTGGCGCCGCTGCGCCCGGCGGACGCGCTGAAGCGGATGGCGGCGGACCGCCTGTTCGCCGGCGGCTCGGCGGGACGGGGCGTGTTCGTGATCGACGCCGCCAGCCTGGCGCGGGTGGACGGCGGCATCGAGGGGCGGCTGGCGGTGCACCTCGACATCTACACGGGCAGCGAGACGCGGGTCGGGTTCGCGGAGGCGCAGGTGGCGCGACGCCGGGTCAGCACGGACACGGAGGAGAACTCGCGCGCGGTGCTGCATGCGTTCGTGAACCAAATGATGGACGACATGAACGTGGAGTTCGAGTTCCAGGTGCGGCGCTCGCTGAAGGAATACCTGCAAGACACCGAGGGTGCCGCGCCGCCGCCGCCGCCGGTGCAGTCGGAGAGTCTGTCGGCCCCCGCGGCACCAGGCCCACGCGCGCCCGCGCGCGTGCTGACTCGTCCCTGAGCCGCCGGCTCAGCGGCCGAGCAGGCGCGACCAGAAACCAGACCTGGCCGGCTCCGGCTTGCCGTGCGACACATGCGGCCGGCGAGCCGGCGGACGCAACGCGCTGCTGATGAGCTGCCGCCCCGTGTCCGCGGCCGCAATCCGGCTCCGCTGATAGGAGGCGACCTGGGCGGAGATATCGTCCAGCCGCGTCGGCAGCGCCATCAGCCGGGTTGTCGCCGCCTCGAACTCACCCGCTCGGCGCAGCACATCCACCAGGCGCAACTCCGATTCAATGCCGTCATCCGCCGGCCAGACTGCCGCTGCCTGCTGGCGCAGCTCCGTGGCGTCGCGACCGGCATCGTCGGCTTCCCAGGCGGCCTGCAACAGCGCCTCCGCCTCGGCGGGCGTGCCGGCCGCCAGCATCGCCCAGCGAAGGAACCGCGACGGCTGCCGTTTGTAGTCGGCCTGTTCCGTCACCGATCGCCGGCCCGGCAGCAGCTGCGCCACGTCCGGCGCGCAGGCCCCACAGGCGCCACAGGCCTGCACCCAGCGCGCCAGGGTGGAGCGGGTTGGTTCGCCGGGCCGCTGATCCAGGTCAGGGGCGGTTTCGGGCGGCGGAGCGCGGAACGGCAGCGGCACGGCGGCGCCGCACACCGCGCAAAGGTGGGTCACTCGCGCACCAGCACCCGGTCCACCAGGAAGCTTGACAACCCGCCCGCCACGAAATCCCGCTTCAGCGCCGCCTCGTCATACTCGCGCGCCACCCAGTCGAGGAACGGCAGCCGGCCCTCCGCCTCCGCGGCGTAGCGGATGAAGAACGCGTCGAGCACGCCCGTACGCGCCCGGCTCCAATGGCCGAAGCGCCAGGACAATTGCGCCAGCGCCTGCTGGCTGGTGCCGCCCTCGAATAGGATGGCGAGGCCGGACGCCAGCCCGGCGCGGTCGGCGCCGGACTTGCAGTGCATCAGCGCTGGGGCGTCCAGGGTGCGGTAGATGTCGGCAAAGCGCAGGATGCGGTCGCGATGCGGGGCGCCGCGGCTCTCGAACGCCATGTCGATGTGGTGCAGGCCGAGCGAGGCCGCCATGGTGCGAGACAACGCGTCCGATCCGCACTGCCGATGGCCGCGCAGGTTGATCAGCGTATGAAGGCCAAACCGGCGCTTTGCGGCGGCCAGCCGCGACGGCGTCGGGTGGTTGGAGCGGAACAGCTTGCCTGGCACCACCTCCGCCAGATTGTCCCACAACACGCGGAACACGGCATGGTCGACCAGCAGGCTGTCCCGCCAAGCAGCGACCCGGCCGCCTCGTGCGGTCAGGTCGCCGGAGAACGCCATAGCCGTGGACCTTGGCTAGGAAGCGCCACGCGCGGCGAGCATCTGCTTGATCTCGCCGATCGCCTGCGCCGGGTTCAGCCCTTTGGGACAGGTCTTGGCGCAGTTCATGATGGTGCGGCAGGCATACAGCTTGAACGGGTCTTCAAGCGCATCCAGCCGCTGCCCCGTGTACTCGTCACGGCTGTCGGCGATCCAGCGGTAGGCCGCCAGCAACGTCGCCGGGCCGAGGTAACGATCGCCATTCCACCAGTAGCTCGGGCAGGACGTGGTGCAGCAGAAGCACAGGATGCACTCCCACATGCCGTCGAGCT
>CAXSFF010000278.1:0-5365 GCA_964236035.1 uncultured Acetobacteraceae bacterium | reverse complement strand
GACGGTGTTCGGCGAGGGCCCGGCGGATGCAGTGCTGATGTTCGTCGGCGAGCAGCCCGGCGATCAGGAGGACTTGGCCGGCCACCCGTTTGTCGGCCCGGCCGGGCAGATGTTCAACCGCGCGCTCGCCGATGCCGGGGTCGACCGCACCCGCGCTTACGTTACTAACGCCGTCAAGCACTTCAAGTTCGAGCTGCGCGGCAAGCGGCGCATCCACGCCAAGCCCGACGCCGGCGACATCGCCGCCTGCAAGTTCTGGCTCGAGCTGGAGCGGGAGCAGGTGAAGCCGGCGGTGACGGTGCTGCTGGGCGCCACGGCGGCGCGGGCGGTGTTCGGCCGCGTGGTCACGATCTCGCGCGAGCGTGGCCGCCCGATCCCGCTGGCCGGCAACACGCAGGCATTCGTGACGGTGCACCCGTCGTACCTGCTGCGCCTGCCGGACCAGGAGTCGAAGGACCGCGAGTACGCAGCCTTCGTCGCCGACCTGAAGCACGCCGCCTCGCTGCTGTAACCCTACGCTGCACCTCCTCCCTTTGCGGGAGGAGGCCGGGAGGAGGGGTGGCCACGGCAACTGTTTAATGACGTGTGCCCTCCTACCTATGTCCAAACCGCATGTGATATTGCCGGCTCTGGTCCATCCAGTTCAAACGCCGCATAAAGGGTATCTACCAACACTGCGGCGAGCAGCACTTCCTGAACGAGCTCGCTTTTCGCCACAACAACCGCATCTAGCTGAGCGTGACGATGACATGCGCGCCTTAGCCACTTTGCGCGGCATTAAAGGCAAGAGCCTGACCTATCAGCGGATTAGTGCAGCCTAAGACGCCTAGGCAGGTGGCAATAGCTTATCTGAGGTGGAAGGCGCGACAGGAGCTTTAGTCCGGTCCGTCGGCTTCTCTAGCAGTTTGCGTGGCGTGTTCAGCATCCGGCGCAGCATGTCATCTCGACGGGCGTCGTTGGGGTCGATAGCGTCCTTGTTCATGAAAGAACCTCGCCTTGAGCCTTTAGATGGTCATACATCTCCCGTCTCAGATGTCATAGCCTCCCTTCTTGGTAAAATAGCAGCCAACTGGACCCTAACAGAAGCCGTTATGGGCCATATCATAACCAACTTGCTCAACCTTCCTTATTATGCAGGCAGCGCTCTGATCGCAGAAATGTCGAGCCTTGCACGCATACAAACAATTGAGACTCTGATTAATCTTTCGGGAGACAAAGAGCTTATCAAGCTATGGATGAAAATAAGGATAGAGACAAACATTGTGCGAGCGCTTCGCAACGATGCGATACATGGGCAATGGGTCCGGATTGATGTTCAAAAAATCAGCAGAGTAAAAGCTAAGGGGAAATACTCGCATGAATTTTACACTGTCGAGGAAAATGATCTAGAAGCCCTAGTCGAGCGGATTAGATGGCTAGCCGATTCTATGTTCAAGTTCTTTTCCAGAATACACGACAAGGAAACCTATCGGTTCGTTACAGCTGCGACTCCACCGGGTATAGAAAATTTGTATCAATCTCACGGTCCGCTTGCTCCCGCTCCATCTCCCATTCAAGCCAAAAAGCCGCTTCGTCCGCCAAAACTTTCATCCGCTCAGAAGCGGAAAGCGCGCGAAGATGCCGACGGTGAGCCGGTCTAGGTATTCTTTTTATTTGCTGAAACCATCATCGCTCATGGAAACAAGCACACCATGGTAGTAGGTATAAAGTCTGCTTTCCGAAAAAATAACTAGACTTATGTTTCCAACTATCCCTTTAGCAAAGCGGGAATTAGGCCTGTAAAGAACCACTGCGATGGATTAGCACGAAATGAGGCAGCGGAACCGGAGGTTTTGTTGGTCATCACCTACAAAAAAGATGCACGATGCCATTACGATTGCGGCTTTGGGTTGGGCGACAAACCCCGCGTTCCCCGAGCGATCTGTCTCTGAACTCCAGGCACGTTCAGTAGCCGATGATGCGCTTTCTCGGCTTGTGGAGACGTCTCGCCCCAACATAGAATCAAAAGATCAAGCGCTACCGCACCGAGTTCTTTAGCTTCCTCTAGAAGTTCATGAAAGTCGTTCAGACCATATACCCAGCTTCCTTCAATCAGGGCCTCCATGGACTTATCTATTTTGTCATCATCAATTATTGAGTTTCGCAACTTCACATGATAAGAAGCGTCTGATTTTGGATTAGTTAAGATGACATCATTCGGAAGGGTATCAGAGTATGCCCAAAGCCAATGCGCCAAGATATGTCTGTGTTTCTGTGCTTTTTTAATAAGAATAATAGCTGCTTCAAATATGGCCTTTCTTTCCCCAGCCAATACTGTGGCTATTCCAGCTTGCAGAGCAGCTAGCTGCGCTTGTGAACTTGTTAGAGCCGACAGCATCGCGATTGCTGGTTCAGCCTTGCCGCCGAGTGCGGTCACTAACGTAGAGGTAAGTAGGCTATCTATTTCGGACCAACGGGAGATAATCTCCATTGCCAACACGGCTATTTGAGGTCGAGAACTAGCCGTGTTAGCATTCCTAGTTATATTGGTGAATGGATTAGGAGATAACTGGGAAAAGGTCTAGAGAGGACGTGGTGCCATAATCTAACGCTACCGACACCAGCCCAGCAAGCCAAGCTGCTTTGTCAAAGGACTAATTATGCTTATATTCCTAGAACAAACCAGGATCACTGTTGATCTAAACCAATTTAGCACCGTTTCACCGCGCCCGCGGGTCCAGCGCCACCTGCGCCAAATCCGCCGCCGCGTTCACCAGCACAACGAAGAACGCACCATACAGCACCGTCGCCATGATCACCGGCAGGTCGAGGTTCTGCAGCGCGTCGTAGGTCAGCCGGCCGATGCCGTGCAGGCCGAACACCACCTCCGTCAGCAGCGTGCCGCCACCGATCAGCGCGCCGAAATCCAGGCCGAACAGCGACACCACGCTGATCAGCGACAGCGGCAGCGCGTGCTGCAGCACCACCCGGCGCTCGCTCAAGCCCTTCGCCCGCGCGGTGCGCACGTAGTCCTGCCGCAGCGTGTCGATCAGGCTGGTGCGCAGCACGCGGCCGTACACCCCGGCGTATAGCAGGGCCAGCGTGCCCCAGGGGATCACCATGCCGAGCAGCCACTGCGCCGGGCCGTCGGCAAACGGGTGGTCGCCCAGGGGGGGCACCCAGGCGAACAGCCAGGTGTCGTGCAGCCGGTTCTGCGTCACCAGGTTCATCACCTCGCCGAGCCAGAACGCCGGCACCGACACGCCGACCAGGCCGAGCGCCACCACCAGCCGGTCCACCACCCCGCCGCGCCACACCGCCGCCACCACGCCGATCGCAAGCCCGGCTGTCAGCCACAGCACGGCAGCGCCCGCCGCCAGCGCCAGGGTGACGGGGGCGGCGTCCAGCACCTGCGGCACCACCGCCTCGCCGCGGTTGACGAAGGAGGTGAGGTCGCGGGTGACGAACAGGTGGCCCATCATGCGGGCGTACTGGACGGGGAGCGGGCGGTCGAAGCCGAAATCGTGGCGCACGGCGGCGAGCGTCTCGGGGCTGGCGCCGCGGCCAGCGATGCGCGCGGCCGGGTCGCCGGGGGTGGCGAAGAAGATCAGGAACACCAGCACGCTGATGCCGAACATCACGGACGCCGCGGAGACGAGGCGGCGGGCGATGGCGAGCATCAGCAAACGCCGTCATTGCGAGGAGCGCTTGCGACGCGGCAATCCAGGGCAACCCGGCCAGCTTCCGCCGCGTGGCCCTGAATTGCCACGCCGAAGCCGGCTCGCAATGACGGGTTCAAGGTGTCCGCCCCGCCCGCGGGTCGAGGGCGTCCTGCACCCGTTCGGAGAGCACGTTGAGCGCCAGCACGGTCGCCACCACCGCCAGGCCGGGCGCGATCGCCGCCGCTGGGCGGGTGTAGATCAGCGTCTGGCCGTCGCCGATCAGCGTGCCCCAACTGGCCGCCGGCGCCTGCACGCCGATCGACAGCACGGACAAGGCGGCCTCGGTCAGCAGGTCGAAGCCCATCACCAGCGGCGCGAACAGCAGCAGCCGCAGCACCGCCGCCGGCAACACGTGCCGCCACAGCACATGCGCGGGCGAGCCGCCGAGCGCGCAGGCGGCGACCACGAACTCGGCATGCGTCAACGCCCGGATTTCGCTGCGCAATGGCCGGGCGACGTAGGGGAAGTAGATCACGCCGAGGATGCCGATCGGCAACAACAAGCTGCCGGAGTCGAGCGTCACGGGGCCGAGCCGCAGCGTCTGGCTGATCAGCACGGACGACAGCGAGATCGCCAGCAGGTAGACGGGGAACGCCCACACCAGGTCGAGCAGCCAGCCCAGCGCCGAATCCACCGCGCCGCCGGCGAACCCGGCTAGCACGCCGATCGGGAACGCCAGCACCAACGACAACACCGTCGCCGACGCCGCGATCAGCAGCGACACCCGCCCGCCGTACAGCAGCCGCACCGCCAGGTCGCGCCCCTGCGCGTCCGCGCCGAGCAGGTACTCCGGCCCCCACGTCGGCCCGACCGGAGTACTGCCCAGCCCCAGCCCGGCGGTGTTCTGCGCCAGCACCTCGGCGCCGTCGGCCAGGCGCCCGTTGACGTTGGAGCGGAATCCGTCGCTGCCGGCGACGAAGCGCGCATAGCCTGGTGCCAACCCGCACCCCAGCACGATCACCGCCAGCACCAGGAACGCCACGCCCGCCGTGCGGTCCCGCAGCAACCCCCGCAATGCCCGGCGGAGCGGGCTAATGGACCCAGGACTGGTCGGAGAGCCAGTGGAACTGGTCATGGTAGACGAAGTGCCCGATGCGGCGCGCGGTGACGTCGATGTACACGGGGTTGAACAGCACGGCGGCCGGCGCCTGGTCCGTCACCGCGCGGTCGACGGCGGCCCAGCGCCGCGCCTGCTCCGCCGGGTCGGGGGCGGCGAGGGCGGCTTCCATTTGCGCGTCGAGCGCCGGGTCGCAGAAGCCGGATATGTTGATCGATGAGTCGGTCCCCGGGTGGATGGCGGCGCAGCCGAACAGCGTCGGCAGGAAATCGTAGGCGGAAGGGTAGTCGGAATACCAGGTGGTCAGGCTGATCTGCACGTGGTTGTCGGTGTTCTGGATGTAGGTGAACTGCACGTTGGCCGACAATGTGCGCAGCCGCACGTCGTAGCCGAGGTCGCGCAGCACGCTGGCGACGTAGGTGCCGATCGAGCGGGACAGCGCGCCCGTGTCGATCACCAGGGTGACGGCCTGCCCGGCGGTGCTGCTCGCCGCCACCAGGGCGCGGGCCTGGTCCAGGTCTGGTGTCGCCGGGTAGGGGCAGTACGGCTCGTAGCCGACGATGCGCGGCGGCAGGACAAGGCGGCGCGCGATGCCATCGCACTGGTC
>CAXSFF010000277.1:0-5367 GCA_964236035.1 uncultured Acetobacteraceae bacterium | reverse complement strand
CGGCGGCCGAAAGTGCCGCTGAGCTGCAGGGCCGCAGTCCCCGGTGCCGCCGGTGCGATCCGGCTGCTGCCATGGAAGATAATCGGAATTGCCGGCGGCAGCGCCGGCGCCGCCAGAAGCGGGCCGCGCGGCGTGTTCGATAGGTCGAAGCCGTTGATCTCCCAGATCCGTTCGGCGTAATCAGCCTTACGGCGACAGACCGCCGCGCAGGTCTCCGGTTTCCCGCAGCAGTAGGTCAGGCAATCGAAATAAGGCGCCGCGACGCACAGGCCGCCGCATAGCCTTTTCTCAGGACAAGTCGTGCAGCCCAGGGACGGGACATTGCGCCTGGCATCGTGCCAGAGCTGGCGAACGCGACGCGGCGCATCTGGCGCGCCGGAACTCCGCATCAGCATGACAGGGCAATCTCCACCATCCCGGAAACCTCGTGAACGACACTGACGGTTCCGGGTAAAATGTTGCAGTGCTGCGCCATGGCTTCTAGTACGCCCGCCGGAGGGTTGACGTGTCGCGCCACCTCGGTGAGCGCCTGCCGCGCGACGACCGCTCTGCCTTCGACCTCCAGGGTGACGGGCTGACCAGGGATGAGCCTGACGCCCTTGGCGATGACGGCGGCGATCCCTCGGGTGCCCCCGACCAGTTCGCGCGTCGTCAAGTCCGGCGACCCCATTCTGATCCGTCCTTCGTCCCGGCTGCGCTTCAGGGTCTTCCCGACGCGCTGGATAAAGTCGGTACCCATGTTCAGCCCTCCCTCAGCAGCGGCAGGTAGCGCTTCGCGCGTCCATGGCTTTCTTCGATGACAAGGCCGAGATTAGCGAGCGCCGACAGCCGGTTGTTCCAGGCGGTGCGGGTCACGGCTTCGTCGCCGCCATGCTCGCGGATCAGGGTCGCGGCATCGGTGCCGCCCAACTGCACGACCCGCTCGAAGGTCTGCCGGTGCTTCGGATCGAGTCCTCCGATCAGCCGCACGGCGTCGACCCGCGCGCCCTCGGCCAGCACGCAGACCAGCATGGCGTCGCCTCGCTCGCGCAACAAATCGGCGAGTTCCTCCTCGACGGCCTCGTTCGGATTGCTGACGACCGCATAAAGGTTCGAACGGCGGCGGCGGATCGCGTCGCGATAGCCGAGGACGCATTCGCGCAGAAAACTCGATGTCGCGACATCGACATCCCTGAAATCCAGGAACACAGGCTCCGGTTGGGCTGGCTCGGCCTCGGTTTTCGCCAGCAGCTTGTGGAGCAGGTTGCGGCCCGTTAGCGACTTCGCCAGTACCGACGTTCCGCCCAGCTCGCCCATGCAAATCTTCATTTATGATACCCACGTCACTGACTATAGTGACATGGGTAGGTGACCATGCCTTTCAAGGAGGCTTCAAAAAGCGATCTGTCGAATTCGGCTGGACATTACTCTTGATAACAGATTTTATCAAGAGTAGCGTATGTAGATGCCGCTCGACCAACCCGACCAGCTGCCGACACCGATCCTGCCCACCGAGCGGCTGCTGACCGCGGCCGAGTTCCACCGGCTGGCCGACGTGCCGCCGGAGGCCGAGTGGTTCGCCAACATCCGCAACCCCAGCACCCGGCGCGCCTACCAGGCGGCGATCGGCGACTTCATGCGCTTCACCGGCATCGTCCGGCCGGAAGAGTTCCGCACCGTCACCCGTGCCCACGTCATTGCCTGGCGCGACCAACTCGCCGGCCGGGGTCTGGGGAGCAGCAGCGTCCGGCATCGCCTGGCCGCGCTCTCATCCCTGTTCGAGCATTTGTGCGAACGCAATGCCGTCACCCACAATCCGGTCAAAGGCGTGAAGCGGCCGCGGGCGGAGAGTGGCGAAGGCAGGACCCCGGCGCTTGGCGACCACCAGGCGCGCCAGCTGCTGGCTGCGCCCAAGGACGACAGCCTGCGGAGCAAGCGCGACCGCGCCATCCTTTCGACGCTGCTGTTCCACGCGCTGCGCCGGGACGAGCTGTGCAAGCTGCGGGTAAAGGACTCCCGACATGTCCGCCGCGGCGTCGCCCACCTTCCGGTGCAGGGCAAGGGCGAGAAGACGCGCTACGTCCCGCTGCACCCTGGCACGGCGGCGCTCATCCACGACTACCTCCAGGAGGCCGGGCACGGCGCCGACGAGACCGGGGCGCTGTTCCGGCCGCTCCGTAACAACCGCACTGGTCGGCTAGACAGCGCGATCACGCCGGACGGGGTCTACAAGCTGGTCCGGACCTATGCGAAGGGCATTGGGGCGGAGATCGGAGCGCACGCGCTTCGCGCTACCGCTGCGACAAACGCTCTCGATCATGAAGCCGATATTGCCAAAGTTCAGGAGTGGCTTGGCCACGCAAACATCGCGACGACGCGCATCTACGATCACCGCCGTACACGACCGGAAGACAGCCCTACGTTTAAGGTGGCGTATTGAGATGGGACGGCTGCCAGCCATTCAGATCGTCTTCGTGGGTGCGAATGGCAAATCGACTAACGGCCCACTAATCGTGCCTTCCACAAAAACAAGAATGCGAGAACTCAAAGACGAAGTGTGGACCAGGGATCAAGCTATCCGGCGATTTGAGATGTATTTAAGAAAGGGGCAAAAGGGCGGATTGGAAGCAGCTATGCGGGCGCTAACCCGACATGACTGCTGGTGTGCCGCGCTCGATAAACTTCGGGATGGTCCAAGCCCGGACCCTGCAATGGCAGCTGCGTTGCTGTCCTTCTGGTTGACCTACGGCCTGCACAGCATTCCCCGCGCACTTAAAGAAAACCTGGTCCACCTGGTCGATGTGTTCGCACACCTGCTACCGCCCTACGCCGGCCCCGGTTTGACGCTTTATCGTGGGGAGTTGGAGGCTCGTTTGTCGCGCGTCAATCTGAACCCCGTTGTCAGCGACAATCAGCGCCACAGCTGATGGTTGCGCTACGCTGGGCTGGGTCGGCGACCGTCAAGCCCGTAGCCGCCAAAGGCGGTGGCCTAAAAGGCCAGGCTTTACGGGCGTCGGCCCAGCCCAAACACTGGGAAGCCGATGCTGCTTCAAGGTGAGTGCGCGGCTGGCCCCACTGAGGTCCTGATTGTCGCGCAGTCAGGGTTCCAGATTGTCGCGCTACACTCGTTATACCGCCGGTGTCTACGGCATTGCATGGACAACCTTGATAGATAAAGCAAGACAGTTTGCACGTCGGCGTAAACCGGATGAAGGTCGAGGCGTGGTTTTGAAGATCGAAGCAATGCCAGAAATGATCGTCGCGGCCTTGCGAGAGCATTGCCAGCACACGCTCACCCTGGAAGAGGATGAATACATCGTCGACCCTAGAAAAATTCTAGGAAAGGTAAGTGTCGCGTAGCACAACGTCCTTTATCATACGCAAAATAAGTAAGTAGCAACATTACCAAGCGGATTACTCACCCCTCTTCGGCGACGATCCAAATGCGCTTGAGCGGGAGATCGACCTTCAACTCGTCCGACATACGCTCGTAGTTTTGCAGCAGGTTGCGTATCACGTCGCCGGAGTCCCACAGGCGCACTTCAAAGAAAAGACGTTGGGCCTCTCGCATCAGCGCCTTTGTCACGCCTCCCCACGCGACGAGCATGCCCTGCTCTGCCGAGAACCGTTTTATAACACCCTGCAACTCGCGCAGCACGGTGACATCGACGGCGGTGTCCTGCGACTTCACTTGCACGACCAGTCTCGGCGGGTCGAAGCCGAGCGGCCCCTTGCCGGCTAGGATATCTACCCCGCCATCGGCACCAGCAGGCGAAACAACCGTGCGATAGCCTTCCGTTTTTAGCAGGGCGGCAACGAGCGCCGACAGCTTGTGTCCTTTAAACGCGGTGGCGACCTTAAACCGAATGCCGTCCTCGGCGGCCTGCTCGAGATTGATGGCCGCCTCGTCGTCGGAGGTTGCCACCCCTTCCGCGGGGACGTCTTTCACTTTGGTGGATGATGCAGCGGGGAGATGGCCCGACAGTGCTGAATCAGGCTTACCCGACATCACGGCGCGAACCCGCTGCTCCGCTTCGTTGCGAGCAACCTGGAAGACGGTGAGAAACGCCCCGAAGGAATACTGCAAATCCTGGGCAAACGACGAGCGTGGCACCTCCCTGACCCATTCGACCGGCCGGGTATGAAGCTGATCGCCGCCAAGATCGGAGTAGGTATAAGAACCCTTGATACGACCGAGCGCGAAGCCTGAGCGCTGTTTCAAAGGCATGACGACCGGATCACCTTCGGCCATGATCCGGAGAAAAGGCCAGACCTGGCTCTCCCAGTTTTGTAGGGTTTTGGGCTTCTCATCCCGATAAATCGATTGCAGCAAGGATCGCAGCTGGTCCCGTGCATCAATGCCTGAGAGGTCCGGCAGGTCTTCCCAGCCGATGATTGCTAAGCCGCGATCAAGCGCCAGCGCTTCGCGCTCGCCATACTTGCCTGACCGAATTCCCATAACGGCATGGCTTGAGTGTGAACACACTCTGGAAGCTGTTGCCAGCCGAAACGGACGTTTCAGATCATAACACTGGCTCAGGCACACGGCCACCGACGCTCACGCCGGATCGCCTGCCTGACCCTCTCCCAGCCTAGCCACCAACTCCACCACATCGAGGCGGCTGGCCACCAGGTCGTCCAACGTGAAAGGGCACGTCGACGGCCATAGGCCGGCCATGGCGCCGCTGTCCGCCGCCGCTGCCCGAGCCCGTCCGGCCGCTTTGTCGTAGAGGTCATCCAGGCCGGTCCGCTGGCGCATGGATGGGGTGAACCGGCGTTGCACATCATGCAGGAAGGCCCTGACCTCATCGCGCCAGTGCTTGGCCGCCTGGCTGTCGGGCAGGGCGTGCAGCTTGAGCAGGTGCGTCAAGGCCTGTTCCAGCAGGCTCTGGCAGGCCCGCAGTTCCGATAGCCCCACGTCCTGCACTTCCTCGATCACGTTGGGCCAGTCCACCGCCTCGTTCACGCCCTCACCCGCCGCCAACCGACGCAGCAGGGCGGCTTGGCGCTCAGCCCAGGCAAGGGCGTCGTGTTCGTACAAACCGTCCGGCATGAATGCCTCCTACTCGGCCGCCTTGAATGGAATACCGCCGGTTCTGAGAGTGGCTAAGGCCTCCTCAAGGTCAAGCTGTTGAGTCGGCCCAGTGACCGCGAAGCTGGTGTTTTGACCATCTGAGGTGACGTATTAGGGGCCACTTCACCGTTTGCTCGAAACTGATGCGGTGGACGGCTCCTGTTCGGCATCGTGTGCCAAGCTGACCCAATTAGCTTATAGGTGCCAAAACGGCCAACCCCATCTTGTTGCGCAAACCTCGTTTGAGCGACCTAAACGTCCGCAGTGCGAATAAGCACTTGCGTGTTGCGTGTTGCCCCGAGGCGTTGCATTGC
>CAXSFF010000276.1:0-5381 GCA_964236035.1 uncultured Acetobacteraceae bacterium | reverse complement strand
AGACGCTGGTGCCGCAGATCCATGGCGGCATCCTCGGCCGCCGCGACCTGCCGGAGCACGTCGAGCAGATGGCGGCGCACGGCATCGCCCCAATCGACCTGGTGGTGGTCAACCTGTACCCGTTCGAGGCCACGGTCGCCGCGGGCGCCGCCTACGACGCGTGCATCGAGACCATCGATATCGGCGGCCCCGCGCTGATCCGCGCCGCCGCCAAGAATCACGCCCACGTCGCCGTCGTCACCGACCCGGCGCAATACCCCGTCCTGATCGAGGCGCTGGAGCATGGCGGCAGCACCCTGGCGCAGCGCCAACGCCTGGCCGGCAACGCCTATGCCCGCACCGCCGCCTACGACGCCGCCATCGGCGCCTGGTTCGCCCGCCAGCAAGGCCGCGACTTCCCGCATCGCCAGACGCTGACGGGCGTGCTGAAGCAGACCCTGCGCTACGGCGAGAACCCGCACCAGCAGGCCGCCCTGTACGTGAACGGCACCCGACCCGGCGTCGCCAACGCGCGACAGGTGCAGGGCAAGGAGCTGTCCTACAACAACCTCAACGACACCGACGCCGCGTTCGAGTGCGTCGCCGAGTTCGCCGAGCCCACCATCGTCATCGTCAAGCACGCCAACCCTTGCGGCGTCGCCACCGCCGCCACCCTCGCGCTGGCGTGGGACGCCGCCCTGCGCTGCGACCCCGTGTCGGCGTTCGGCGGCATTGTCGCCGCCAACCGCACGCTCGACGCCGAGGCCGCCGAGCGCATCGCTGCGATCTTCAGCGAGGTCATCGTCGCCCCCGGCGCCGACCCGGTCGCGCTCGAGATCCTCGCCCGCAAGAAGAACCTGCGACTGCTGCTGACCGGGCGGCTGCCCGACCCGGCGGCACCGGGGATGCAGTTCCGCAGCCTGGCCGGCGGCTTCCTGGCGCAGACCCGCGACGCTGGGCGCGTCGAGCTAGGCGACCTGCGCTGCGTCACCCGGCGGGCGCCGAGCGATGCCGAGCTGCGCGACCTGCTGTTCGCCTTCCGCGTCTGCAAGCACGTCAAGTCCAACGCGATCGTCTACGCGCAGGGCGGCGCCACGGTGGGCATCGGCGCCGGGCAGATGAGTCGGGTCGACTCCGCCCGCATCGCCGGCTGGAAGGGGCAGTCGGCGGCGGACACGGCGGGGGTGGCGCTCTCGCTGACCCAAGGCAGCGTGGCGGCGTCGGACGCGTTCTTCCCATTCGCCGACGGCCTGCAGGCGGTGGTCGTGGCGGGGGCGACGGCGGTGATCCAACCTGGCGGCTCGATCCGCGACGCCGAAGTGATCGCTGCGGCAGACGAGGCCGGCGTTGCGATGGTCATGACGGGAATGCGACACTTCCGCCACTGAGAAGCATTCTCAACCTAGAATGGAAGTCGAGTTGGAGACAGAACGCAGCTATCGCGCCGAATTTGAGAGGCACTCTCAACTGGTATGTTTGTGACTTGATCTACTCCCGCAAGCTGTCTTATTTGGCGGCATGCGCACTCTCAATGATCTCGACGAACGCGAAATCCTGGCCTTGGCTATTTGCGCCGAGGAGGAGGACGGCCGGATTTATGCCGACTTTGCCGAATCGCTGCGGGACGAGTACCCCGACTCGGCTCATCTGTTCGCCGACATGGCGGCGGAGGAGAACCAGCACCGCCGCCAGCTGACCGACACCTACGTCGAACGCTTCGGCTCCCACATCCCGCTGGTGCGCCGCCAGGACGTGAAGGGCTTCATCGCCCGTCGTCCAGTGTGGCAGGTGCGTCCGTTGGGCGTCAGCGCGGTGCGGCGGCAGGTGCGGCAGATGGAGACCGACGCCGCCCGCTTCTATCGGCAGGCTGCCAGCCAGACCTCGGACGCCACCACCCGCCGCCTGCTGAGCGACCTGGCGGAGGCAGAGGCTGCCCATGAGCAGTCCGCCAGCGAGATCACCACCAAGCGCCTGCCCGACGAGGTGCGCGGCCGCGAGGACGAGGATGCCAAGCGCCGCTTCGTGTTGCAGGTGGTGCAGCCCGGGCTGGTCGGTTTGATGGACGGCTCGGTGTCGACCTTGGCGCCCGTGTTCGCCGCGGCGTTCGCCACCCACAGCACCTGGAACACGTTCCTAGTGGGATTGGCGGCGTCGATCGGCGCCGGCATCTCGATGGGCTTTGCGGAGGCGCTGTCCGACGACGGCCGCCTGTCAGGGCGCGGAACGCCATACCTTCGCGGGCTGGTGTGCGGGCTAATGACGATGGCTGGCGGCATCGGGCACACGCTGCCGTACCTGATCAACGATTTCTGGACGGCGACGGGGCTGGCCGGGTTCGTGGTGGTGATCGAGTTGGCGACGATCGCGTGGATACAGTGGCGCTTCATGGACACGTCGCCGCTGTCTGCGATGGGCAAGGTGATGCTGGGCGGCGCGCTGGTGTTGGGCGCGGGGATTTTGATCGGCAACAGCTGACAACTTCTGTCGTCATTGCGAGGAGCGCTTGCGACGAAGCAACCCAGGGCCGCGCGGCAGGTTCTCGTCGCGCGGCCCTGGATTGCCGCACCGCCAAGCGGCGGCTCGCAATGACGGGACTTAAATCCCGTGTCAGGACGCGGCGATGATCGCGTCTACCGTGCGCGCCAGGCTTGGCCGCCACTCCGGCAGCCGTATGGAAAACACCTGTTCCAGCTTGCCGCTGTCCAACCGCGAGTCCGGCGGCCGTCGCGCCGGAGTAGGCCAGTCCGCGGTCGCGATCGGCGTCACCGTCGGCATCGGGCGGCCATGGCGGGCGGCCTCCTCGAACGCCGCCAGCGCCAGGCCGTGCCAGGTCGTGCTGCCTGTGCCGGCCGCGTGGAACACGCCGCGGTATTCCACGCCCCAGCCCAACGCCAGCCGGTCCGCCACCGCCAGGATCGCGTCGGCCAGGTCGCCGGCGTTGGTCGGGCAGCCCTGCTGGTCGGCCACCACCTTCAGCGCATTGGTCTTCAGCGCCGCGCCCAGCATGGTGCGGACGAAGTTCTTGCCCGCCGCCGCATACACCCAGGAGGTGCGCAGGATCACCACCTGCTGCCATGCCGCCAGCGCCGCCTGCTCGCCGGCCAGCTTGGTGGCGCCGTACACCGCCATCGGCGAGGTGGGGTCGTTCTCGATATAAGGCGCGCCCTTGAGGCCGTCGAACACGTAGTCGGTCGAGATATGGATCAGCGGGATGCCCGTCTCGGCGCACAGCCGGGCCAGCGTCGCCGGGCCATCGCGATTGGCGCGCATGGCGGCGTCCGGCTCGGCCTCCGCCAGGTCCACCGCCGTCCACGCCGCCGCGTTGACCACCAGCGACGGACGGGTGGCGTGAAATACCTCGGCGATGCTGTCCGGGCGATCAAAATCGAACTCCGGCCGACCGACGCGAACCACCCGGTCCGGCGCGCGGGCGGCCAGTTCGGTGGCCACCTGGCCGTGGCCGCCGGTGACCAGGATGCTCATGCGGTGAACCAGGTCGGCATGTCCGCCCAGCCCGGCAGCACCAGGTCCTTGTCGGACAGCACGACCTCGGCCGCGGAGACCGGCCAAGGGATTGCCAGCGCCGGGTCGTTCCATAGTATGCCACGCTCGGACGCGCGGTCGTAATAGTTGGTCGTCTTGTAGATCACCTGGCAATCCGGCTCCAGCGTGCAGAACCCGTGCAGGAAGCCGGGCGGAATCCACAGTTGCTGCCAGTTCGCCGCACTCAGCTCGGCCGCGACGTGCTGCCCGAAGGTCGGCGAGCCGCGGCGCGCGTCCACCGCCACGTCCCAGATCGCCCCGCGTACCACCCGCACCAGCTTGCCCTGCGCGTGCGGCGCCAACTGGCAGTGCAGGCCGCGCAGCACGCCCCTCGCCTGCGACATGCTGTGGTTGTCCTGCACGAAATCATGCTCGATCCCCGCCTCCCGCGCGCGCGCCGCGCTGAAGGTTTCGGAGAAGAAGCCGCGGGCGTCGCCGAACTTGGCGGGCGTCAGCAGGAGGACCTCGGGAATGGCCAGGCGTTCAACCTTCATGCGTGCACCCCATCGGCCAGTTCCAGCAGCAGCCGGCCCAGTTCGGTCTTGCGCAGCGCCAGCGCCCGTTCCCGCAACGCGGCGGCGTCGATGAAGCCCATGCGGAAGGCGACCTCCTCCGGACAGCCGACCAGCATGCCCTGGCGCGACTGGATGGTCTGCACGAAGGTCGACGCCTGCAACAGGCTGTCCGGGGTGCCGGCGTCGAGCCAGGCACAGCCGCGCCCCAGCCGCTCCACCTGCAACGTGCCCTCATCCAGGTACATCTTGTTGAGGTCGGTGATCTCCAGCTCGCCGCGCGCCGACGGGCGCACGGAGCGGGCCATCTCCGTGACCCGGCGGTCGTAGAAATACAGCCCTGTGACCGCCCAGTTCGACAGCGGCGCCGCCGGCTTCTCGATGATCTCGACCGCCCGGCCGTCCTCGGCGAACGACACCACGCCGTAGCGTTCGGGGTCGCGCACCTGGTAGGCGAACACGGTGGCGCCCGTCTCCCGCCGCGCCGCGCCTTGCAGGATCACGCTGAGGTGGTCGCCGAAGATCATGTTGTCGCCCAGCACCAGGGCGCAGGCCTCGCCCGCCAGCCAGTCCTGGCCGATCAGGAACGCCTGCGCGATGCCGTCGGGGGTGGGCTGCTCGGCGTAGCTGAACTTCACTCCGAGCTGCGAGCCGTCGCCGAAGAGCCGCCGGAACACCGGCAGGTCGACGGGGGTGGAGATCACCATGATGTCGCGGATGCCTGCCAGCATCAGCACGGTCAGCGGGTAGTACGCCATCGGCTTGTCGTACACCGGCAGCAGCTGCTTGGACGCCGCCAGGGTCATCGGGTGCAGCCGGGTGCCGGAGCCGCCGGCCAGCAGGATGCCCTTCATGCCGCGCTGCCTAGTCTTTGGCCCGAATAGCGGCCAGCGCGGATGCGCTCCCACCAGGCGCGGTTGTCGACGTACCATCGCACGGTGCGCCGCAGCCCGCGGTTGAAATCGTGCGGCGCCTTCCAATCGAGCATGGCGTTGGCGCGCGCCGGATCGATCTCGTAGCGGAAGTCGTGGCCGGGGCGGTCGCTGACGAAATGGATCAGCCGCGCGCGCGGGCCGGCGGGGTCGGGCGCCAGCTCATCCAGCACGGCGCAGATGCCGCGCACCACGTCGAGGTTGCTGCGCGGCTGGCGGGCGCCGATCGCCAGCGTGCTGCCGGGCTGCGCGCGCTCGACCGCCAGCACCAGCGCCTCGGCGTGGTCGTCGACGAACAGCCAGTCGCGCTGGTTCAGCCCGTCGCCGTAGACGGGCAGCGGCTTGCCTTCGAGCGCGTTGAGCGTCACCAGCGGGATCAGCTTCTCCGGGAATTGCCAGGGGCCGTAGTTGTTGG
>CAXSFF010000275.1:0-5384 GCA_964236035.1 uncultured Acetobacteraceae bacterium | reverse complement strand
CTATTTCGGTTCCCACCGTCAGCCTCCGCACGCCCAAGCTGGCAGCGACCGCCTTGCCGACGCCGCCGCCCGCCACCAGCAGCCGCCGCACTCCCCGCGCCACCAGGCCGGCCGCGATGCCCGCGTGCACCGCAGCCACCAACGCATCCGCCGCATCCTGCCCAAATGCGGAGCGCAGCGCGGCAACGCGGTCCGGCGTCGTGGACGTCGCGATGACCACGGGGGCAGCGCCCAGCCGGCCCTCCGTCCAGGCCAGCGCCTGCGCCGTCAGCGCGTCCGCGTCGGGCGTCGCCACGGTGTCCAGCTCAAGGGTCGGCAGCCGGTCGCGCGCGTGCCCGACCTGGAACAGCGTGGCCCGCGCGCACGACCCGGCGAGCACCGCCGCATGTCCCGCCACCGCGGGCATCGCCGGGTCGCGCGCGGCGACGCCGTAGGTCGCAGCCAGCTCCATCGCCAAGGCGGGGCCGCCGGTGACCAGGGCCTGACCGGATGCGGCAGCGGCAATGGCGGCAAGGTCCGCCTGCATCACGGCATCCACAATGGCATAGCGGCGGCCCTGTTCCTTCAGCGCCAGCAGCCCCCGGCGGATCGGCCCCGCGCCCTGCGCCACCGTCGCGAACGGCACCAGCCCCACCGTGCCGTCGGTCTGCCGCGACAGCACGCGCACCAGGTTCGCGTCGCGCATCGGCGTCGCCGGGTGGCGCTGCATGCCGCTCTCATGCAGCAGCGCGGCGCCGACGAACAGGTGGCCCTGGTACACGGTGCGCCCAAACGCCGGCTCGGCCGGGCAGGCGAGGGCGAAGCCGCAGCCGAGGGCGTCGACCAGGGCATCCGCGACAGGGCCGATGTTGCCGTCGTCGGTGCTGTCGAAACTCGCCCCGTAGGCAAAGAAGAATTGCTGGCAGCCAGCCCCGCGCAGCCAGTCCAGCGCGGCGAGGCTTTGCATCCGGGCCGTGCCCGCTGGCAGCGTGCGGCTGTCCAACGCCACCACCAGGGCGTCCGCCGCCGGGGGCGCGTCCGCCGGCGTGCCGACCAGCAGTATCGTGTGCAGTCCTTGGCGCGCCAGCGACGCGGCGAGTTCGACGCCGCCCATCAGGTCGTCGGCGATGCAGCCGAGCCGTGTCATGCCGTCGCCGTTACGAAGCGCTCGGCCTGCGCCGCCCAGGTCGGCAGCTCCTGGCCGGCCCGCCACGCCGCCGTCGCCATCTGCGCACGCAGCGCCGTATCGTAGATCAGCCGCCGCAGCGCCTTGGAGAGCTGTGCCGTGTCGCCGACCTCGCAGACGATGCCGGCCTGCGGCGTCACCAGCGCTGCCGCCGCGCCGCCTGCCGTGACCGCCACGGGCACGCCGCGCCGCAACGCCTCGGCGACGGACGCGGCATGGCCCTCCCACTCCGTCGCCAGCGCGAACAGGTCCGCGCGCTGCCACAGGGTTTCCAATGCCGCGTCGTCGAGCGGCCCGGCGAACTGCACCCGATCGGTCTGCGCCGCCAGTGCGTGCAGCACGGTTGCGGTCGCCGGGTCGCGCTGCGTCTCGCCCACGACCGTCAACCGCCAGTCCAGGTCGAACAGCGGGTTCAGCGCGGCGATCAGTACGGCATGGCCCTTGCGCGGCACCAGCGCGCCGATCGACAGGATTTCGCAGCACAATCCGCCCGACCCGGCGCTGCGCCCAGCATCGGCGACGCCCGGCGTGAGGACCGTGAGTTTCTCGTCGGGCACGCCGTAATGCTCGACCAAGCGGGTCGCCACGATCGCGCTGGTGGCGACGATGTGGCGCAGGCCACGCAGCCGGCCATACCTGCCGTCCGAATCGACAGCTTCGGGGACGTGATGGATCAGGCCAACGGCGTCGGTAAGCGTATCGAAGGCGGCCATGCCCAAGCCATCGACCACGGCGATGCGGCCCGGCGGCAGGATAAATCCGTCACCGACATCGACGTCATGCCCGGCCCGGCGCAGGGCATCGGCCAAATGGCGGATGTAGGCGCCGCCGCCGGCAAGCGGATCACGGACGTCCGACCGCAAGAACGTATAAGCCACCATGGCGCGGGCGTAGCACACGCGGCCCGCGCGCGTCAGGGTGTCCTGAAGTTTAGGCCTGCGCGGACAACGCCCAGGCGCCGCTGGGGCGTGGCGCCATCGCGCCGCTGCGGCCGTAATGCGGGGTGGCGCTCGCGGTCCGCGCCGCCTGCGCCAGCGTTCCCAGCACGCGCGTCTGCACGGCCATCGCCCGCTTCAGCAACCGCCGGTTCTCCTCGGCGGCATGTTGCAGCCGGGTCGCCACCTCCCGCAGTCCGGCGACGGCCGCCCGCTCCGCGCCCTGCGCCGCGGCGAACGCGTCGGCGGCGGCGATCTTCTGCGGCAGCAGGCGCGCCGCACCCGGGAAATCCATGCTGGCGAGCGCCGCGTTCTCCGCCGCGAGCATGTCGGCCAGGTGGGTCGCGGCGATGATCAGGGGTGACTTCATGGCGCTTTGTCCTTCGCTTCCTGCATGTGGATCATCTGGACGAACACGGGCTGCGCGAGCCCCAGCCCGCCGGCGTGGCTGATCTGCTTGGCCACGGCGTCGACCATCATCGGCTGCCACTGCTGCTCGCCGTCGCCGCCGCCCAGAGTGGATTTCGACAGGTCGACGGTGTCGAACATCGGCTTCAGGAACTGCCCGAGCGCCATCGCCTCGAAATCCTGTGCCGCCTTCCACGCCTTTTCCACGGCGACGGGGGGCAGGGTGGTGGTGATGGGCGGGATCATCAGCGTACCTCCAGGTCGGCTTGCAGCGCGCCCGCGGCCTTGATGGACTGCAGGATGCTGATCATGTCGCGCGGCCCGACGCCGAGCGAGTTCAGGCTCGCCACCAGGTCGCGCAGCGTCACGCTGCCCTGGATGATGCCGAGCTTCTTGTCGTGGCCGTCGTCGACCTGCACGCTGGTGCGCGGCACCACCTTGGTGGTGCCGTTGGACAGCGCGCCCGGCTGCGACACCTCCGGCGTTTCCGTGACGCGGATGGTGAGGTTGCCCTGCGCGATGGCGACCGTGCTGATGCGCACGTTGGCGCCCATGACGATGGTGCCGCTGGCCTCGTCGATGATGACCACCGCCGGGCTGTCGGGCTCGACCCGCAGGTCCTCGATCTGGCCGAGCGTGGCGATCACGTCGCGGCCGCCGAACTCGATGGCGACCGTGCGCGGGTCGCGCGCCGAGGCGACGCCGCCGCCCATCGCGCGGTTGATCACGTCCGCCATCCGCCGCGCCGTGGTGAGGTCGGGGTTGCGCAAACCAAGCCGCAGCGACGTGCGGCTGGCGAGCTGGAACGGAACCTCGCGCTCCACGACGGCGCCGTTGGCGATGCGGGCGGAGGTCGGGATGTTGCGGGTGACGGACGTGCCGGCGCCGCGGGCGGCGATGGCGCCCGTGGCCAGCGCGCCCTGCGCCACGCCGTAGACCTCGCCGTCGGCACCCAGCAGCGGCGTCACCAGCAGCGTGCCGCCGGCCAGGTCCTTGGCGTCGCCGAGGGCGGACACCGTCACGTCGAAGCGGCTGCCGCTGCGGGAGAACGCGGGCAGGTTGGCGGTGACCATCACGGCGGCGACGTTCTTGGTGTCGAGCTTGCTTTCCTGGTCGCGCGTGTTGACGCCGAGCCGCTCCAGCATGCCGATCAGCGACTGCCGGGTGAACACGGCGTTGTTGAGGCGGTCGCCGGTGCCGTTCAGGCCCACGACCAGGCCGTAGCCGATCAACTGGTTGTCGCGGATGCCCTCGACGTCGGCGATGTCCTTGATCCGCACCTGCGCCAGGGCCGGGGCCAGGGTTAGCGCGCAGCATGCGAGGATCAGCAATATGAGCGATGGGAGCTTCGACACGGCGGTTCTTTCCAGGTCATTCAGCTTTTAGCGGCATTGTGCTGACGAGAGCGCAAGCGGCGTGCCAGCGGGTTATCCGCAGCCAGCCGCCACTGCGTGCACCCGGAACCCGGCACGAACTGCCGCTTGGGGCCGAGACAGCTAGGCAAAAGGAGCCGACCATGCGGCGAGACAGGAGGGCGGAACGGTGATCATCACCAACGTGACCGCGCTGGCGACAGCGACGCCGGCGCCGGCGCGCCCGGGTGTCGGCGGCTTCAGCGTGCCCGTGGCGCCTGAGCTACCCCGCGCATCCGGGACCGCTGCGGCAGGCCGTGCCAGCAGCCTGGACGCCATGCTCGCCCTGCAGGAGGCGCAATCCGAACCGGCCCACCCCGCAGCCGTGCGGGATCGGGACGCGCGCCGCCGCGGGCAGGGCCTGCTGGCGGCGTTGGCGGCGCTGCAGCACGCCTTGCTGGCGGAGGCGGACCCCGTGGACGCGCTGCGTCAATTGGCCGCGCTGCTGGATGGCCCGGCGGCGGCCGACCCGCAGCTGGAGGGCGCTGTGCGCGCGTTGTCATTGCGGGCAGCGATCGAACTGGCGCGCCGCGGGCTATAGCTGGATTGTGCCGGTTCGTGACCCTGACAAGAAGTCTGGCCGTGCTCCGCTGCCGGGCCCGCATGTGCCCTTGGCGGCTTGGTTTGGCCTCGCTATAAGCCGCCGCGAAGCGTCCTTCCTGAGGATGCAAGAAGGATGGCACGCATCATGTTGACCCTGCCTCCCGATTACCGGCCGGACGGCGCGGAAGAGTTCATGAGCCCGCCGCAGAGCGAATACTTCCGCCAGAAGCTGCTGCGGTGGCGCAATGACCTGCTGCGGGAGGCGGATGGCACCCTGGCAAGCCTGTCGGAAGGCGGCATCCTGGAGGCCGACATCACCGACCGCGCCAGCGTCGAGACCGACCGGGCGCTGGAGCTGCGCACCCGCGACCGCGCCCGCAAGCTGATCAGCAAGATCAACCAGGCGCTGCAACGCATTGAATCCGGCACCTATGGCTACTGCGAGGAAACCGGCGAGCCGATTGGCCTGAAGCGTCTGGAGGCCCGCCCGATCGCGACCATGTCGATCGAGGCCCAGGAACGGCACGAGAAGATGGAGCGGGTGCACCGCGACGACTAGCTGGCACCAGCCGCATTGGCGTCTGACCTCCCAGCCGTCATTGCCCAGCTGTCATTGCGAGGAGCGCTGCGACGAAGCAACCCAGGGCCGCGCGGCGGGCTTGCGTCGTGCGGCCCTGGGTTGCCACGCCGCCAAGCGGCGGCTCGCAATGACGGGCATCAAGCTGACAAATCAGTGTCCGATGCCGTGGGTATAAGAAGCTAGCAAGACGCTGCCCATCAGAACGGCAGCACCACATCGAGCAGCTGCTGTCCATAGCGCGGCTGCTGCACATCGGTCAGCGTGCCACGCCCGCCATAAGCGATCCGCGCCTCCGCCATGCGGTCGTGCACCACCGTGTTGTCGCTGGCGATGTCCTGGGG
>CAXSFF010000274.1:0-5388 GCA_964236035.1 uncultured Acetobacteraceae bacterium | reverse complement strand
GCGGCGGCAGTTGAAGCGCAACTTCCGCAAGCCGCTGGTCATCATGACGCCGAAGAGCCTGCTGCGGCACAAGCTGGCGGTGTCCAAGCTCGCCGAGTTCGCCGAGGATAGCTACTTCCAGTTGGTGATCCCGGAGACCGACGCGATCGCGGCGCCCGAGGCGGTCAGGCGCGTCGTGCTGTGCAGCGGCAAGGTCTACTACGACCTGGTGCAGGAGCGCCGCGACAAGGGCGTGCAGGACGTGGCGATCGTCCGGCTGGAGCAGATCTACCCGTTCCCGCACAAGACGCTGTCGCGCGTGCTGGCGCCGTATGGCCAGGCCGAGGTCGTCTGGTGCCAGGAGGAACCCGAGAACATGGGGGCCTGGAGCTTCGTCGACCGCAAGATCGAGACGGCGCTGCTCGCCATGGGCCACCCGAAGCCGCGCCCCGTGTATGTCGGCCGCGACGCCGCCGCGAGCCCGGCCACGGGCCTGGCCAAGGTGCATGCGGCCCAGCAGGCGGACCTCGTCGTCCGCGCGCTGGGACTGAACTGACGCGGCCCGCCGCGAACGCTGGATAGGAAAAGCATGTCTGCCGAGATAAAAGTGCCTACGCTGGGCGAAAGCGTCACCACGGCAACCATCGCCCGGTGGCTGAAGAAGGCGGGCGACCAGGTCGCTGCCGACGAGCCGCTGGTGGAGCTGGAAACCGACAAGGTGACGGTCGAGGTCAACGCCCCCAGCGCCGGCGTGCTGGGGACGCTCGCGGTCGAGGAGGGCGCCGAGGTCGAGGTCGGCACCGTGCTCGGCACCGTCGAGGAGGGCAGCGGCGCTGCGGCCTCGGCGCCTCCGCCTGCGACGCCGGCCTCCGCCTCGTCGCCCGGCAAGCCGGTGGCGTCGACGGCGACGGGGCCGGGCAAGCCGCCCGCCGCGCCGGCCGTGCCAGATGCGCCGGAGGTCGAGCCGACCGCCACCGCCGCCCGCCCGCCACCGCCGCGTGCGGAGGCCGGCGCGCATCCCGCACCGTCCAATCCGGGACAACACCCGCCGATGCCGTCTGCGGCGAAGCGGATGGAGGAGAGCCAGGTGTCGGCCGAGCAGGTCGGCGCCGGGTCGGGCAAGGACGGGCGCATCACCAAGGGCGACGTGCTGGCGTTCCTGAGCCGTCCCGCCGCACCGCCGATGGCCGCCCCCGCGCAGGCTCCGCGCGCTACCGGCGTCGACAGCGCGCGCGAGGAGCGGGTCAAGATGACCCGGCTGCGGCGCACCATCGCCGCCCGCCTGAAGGAGGCGCAGAACAACGCCGCCATGCTGACCACCTTCAACGAGGTGGACATGTCGGCGGCGATGGCCCTGCGCAGCGAGTACAAGGACGCCTTCGAGAAGAAGCACGGCGGCGTGCGCCTCGGCTTCATGTCGTTCTTCGTCCGCGCCTGCGTCTCCGCGCTGAAGGAGTTCCCCGCCGTCAACGCCGAGATCGACGGCGACGACGTGATCTACAAGAACTACGTCCACATGGGCATCGCCGTCGGCGGCGCCAGCGGGCTGGTGGTCCCCGTGGTGCGCGAAGCCGACCGCATGTCGATGGCGGAAATCGAGAAGGCGGTCGGCGATTTCGGCCGCCGCGCCCGCGACGGCGCATTGAAGCTCGATGAATTGACCGGCGGCACCTTCAGCATCACCAACGGCGGCGTATATGGCTCGTTGATGAGCACGCCGATCCTGAACCCGCCGCAGTCGGCGATCCTTGGGATGCACAAGATCCAGGATCGGCCGATCGCGGTGGCCGGCAAGGTCGAAATTAGGCCGATGATGTATCTCGCGCTGAGCTACGACCACCGCATCGTCGACGGCAAGGAGGCGGTGAGCTTCCTGGTGCGGGTGAAGGAAGGCGTCGAGGACCCGCGGCGGCTGTTGTTGGGATTGTAGGCTAGGGCTCTGCCCTGGACCCGCTGAAGGCCGGGGGCCCTCAGAACCCACTGAATGGTTTCCAAAGGCCCCCGGCCTTTGGCGGGTCGAGGGCGGCGCCCTCGCCTTAGGAGCATCGACATGAGCGAATCTTTCGACGTCATCGTCATCGGCGCTGGCCCAGGCGGCTACGTCTGCGCCCTGCGTGCGGCGCAGCTCGGGCTGAAGGTCGCCTGCGTCGAGAAACGCGAGACCCTGGGCGGCACCTGCCTCAACATCGGCTGCATCCCGTCCAAGGCGCTGTTGCAGTCGTCGGAGAACTTCGAGGAGGTCACCCATCATTTCGCCGACCACGGCGTGATGGTGGAGGGCATCAAGCTCGACTTGGCTCGCATGCAGGCGCGCAAGGGCGAAGTGGTCTCCGCCAACGTCAAGGGCATCGAGTTCCTGTTCAAGAAGAGCAAGGTGACTTGGCTCAAGGGCGAGGGCCGCATCGCCGCCCCGGGCCGCGTGGCGGTCGATGGCACGGAGTACGAGACCAAGAACATCGTGATCGCGTCCGGCAGCGAGAGCATCCCGCTGCCCGGCGTCGAACTGGACGAGAAGGTGATCGTCAGCTCGACGGGGGCGCTGGAGTTGGACCGTGTGCCGGGCCACCTGGTGGTAATCGGCGGCGGCTACATCGGCCTGGAGCTTGGCAGCGTCTGGCGCCGGCTGGGCGCCGAGGTCACGGTCGTGGAGTTCCTAGATCGCCTGGTGCCTGGGATGGACGGCGAGATCGGCAAGACGTTCGAGCGCGTGCTGGGCAAGCAGGGCATCAAGTTCCGCCTCAAGACCAAGGTGACGGGCGCCAAGGCGGGTGCCGAGGGCGTCGCGCTGACGCTGGAGCCGGCGGCGGGCGGCGAGGCGGAGACGCTGCAGGCCGACGTGGTGCTGGTGGCGATCGGTCGCCGCCCATACTACGAGGGGCTGGGCCTGGAGGCGGCGGGCGTCGCGCTGGACGACCGCAAGCGGGTCAAAATCGACACGCACTTCGCGACCAATGTGCCAGGCATCTATGCGCTCGGCGACGTGGTCACGGGTCCGATGCTTGCCCACAAGGCCGAGGAGGAGGGCGTGGCGATGGCCGAAATCCTCGCCGGCCAGGCCGGGCACGTGAACTACGGCGTGATCCCCGGCGTGGTCTACACTTGGCCGGAGGTCGCCTCGATCGGCGATACCGAGGAGCAGTTGAAGGCCGCCGGCGCCGCCTACAAGGTCGGCAAGTTCCCCTTCACCGCCAACGCCCGCGCCCGCGCGATCGGCAACACGGACGGTTTCGTGAAGATACTGGCGGACGCCAAGACCGACCGCATCCTGGGCGCGCACATCATCGGCCCCGACGCCGGCACGCTGATCGCCGAGATCGCCACCGCGATGGAGTTCGGCGCCAGCAGCGAGGACGTGGCGCGCACCTGCCACGCCCACCCCAGCCTGAGCGAGGCGGTGAAGGAAGCCGCCCTCGCCGTCGAAGGCCGCGCGCTGCACATATGATCCATGATTCTGCTCCCTCTCCCCTCGCGGGAGAGGGCCGGGGTGAGGGGGCGCACGCGGCACTGTGTCACGCGTGGCCACCCCTCCTCCCGGCCTCCTCCCGCAAGGGGAGGAGGAGAAGATGAAGCCGCTGGTCCTGACGATGGGCGACCCGGCTGGGATCGGCGGCGAGATCACCGCGAAGGCCTGGCGTACGCTCGCCGGATCGGGAGCGAAGTTCGCCATCGTCGCAGACCCGTTCTGGATCGGCGGCTATGACGTACCCATCAACGTCATCCATTCGCTCGACCAAGTCGACGACGTGTTCGCCAATGCCCTGCCCGTTTTGCGTCTCGAACTGCCGGAAGTCCCGCGCCCTGGCCAGCCCGACCCGGCCAACGCGCCCGCCACCATCGCCAGCATCGAACGCGCCGTCGCCCTGGCCATGAACGGCGAAGCCGGCGCCGTCGTCACCAACCCGATCAGCAAAGCCGTTCTGTACTCCACAGGCTTTGCGCATCCCGGCCACACCGAGTTCCTCGGCACCCTGACCGGCGGCACGCCCGTGATGATGCTGGCCTGCCCGGCGCTGCGGGTGGTCCCCGTCACCATCCACGTCTCGCTGCGGCAGGCGCTGGACACGCTGACCGGCGACGCCATCCTTGCCGCCGCGCGCGCGACCGCCACGGCGTTGCAACGGGATTTCGGCATCGCCGAACCGAGGCTCGCCATCGCCGGGCTGAACCCGCACGCGGGCGAGCAGGGCGCGATGGGCCTGGAGGAGCAGACCATGATCGTGCCGGCCATCGCCCGGCTCCGCGCCGAGGGGATCGACGCCACCGGGCCATACCCGCCGGACACGATGTTCACCGACGCCGCCCGCGCCGGCTATGACGCGGCGATCTGCATGTACCACGACCAGGGCCTGATCCCTTTGAAGACGCTGGACATGCACCACGGCGTCAACGTCACGCTCGGCCTGCCGATCATCCGCACGTCGCCTGACCATGGCACCGCGTTCGACATCGCCGGCCGCGGGGTCGCCGACCCGGCGAGCCTGATCGCCGCCATCCATCTGGCGGCCGAACTGGCGGGGCGGCGCGCATGATCCGCCTGGGCGTCAACATCGACCACGTCGCCACCGTGCGCAACGCCCGCGGTGGCACGCACCCGGACCCCTTGGACGCCGCCATGCTCGCCATCGCCGCCGGCGCGGACGGCATCACGGCGCATCTACGGGAGGACCGCCGGCACATCCGCGATGCCGACATCGACCGCCTGCGCAGCACGATCACCGTGCCGCTGAACCTGGAGATGGCTGCCACGCCCGAGATGGTGGCGGTGGCGCTTCGGGTGCGGCCGAACGCCAGCTGCATCGTGCCGGAGCGGCGGGCGGAGGTCACCACGGAAGGCGGCCTGGACGCCGCCGGGCAGATGGATGCGCTTGGGCCGATGATCGCCAAACTCAGGGATGCGGGCATCCGCGTGTCGCTGTTCATCGACCCCGACGCGCGCCAGTTGCGGGCCGCCGCCGACCTCGGCGCCGACATCGTGGAGCTGCACACGGGCGCCTATGCCGACGGGCGGCCTGGCGAGATCGATCGTCTCGCCGCCGCCGCGGCGATGACGCAGGCGTTTGGACTGGAATGCCATGCCGGCCATGGCCTGACCTACGCCAACGTGGCAGCCGTCGCCGCGCTGCCGCAGGTGGTCGAGCTGAACATCGGCCACTTCCTGATCGGCGAGGCGATCATGGACGGCCTGCCCGCCGTGGTCGCCAGGATGAAGGCGCTGATCCAGCGCTCGTAATGAATCACCCGCGCGCGATATCGAGCCTTGCCGTTTCCTGCGACGCCAGCACGGAAGCCAACACGATCGCTGCCAGCCCGATCAGGTACAGCGAGATCGGCCACGTCGCGCCCGCCCAGCCCAGCAGCGCGGCGGCGATCAGCGGCGCGAACCCGCCGCTGATCGCCGCCGAGACCTGG
>CAXSFF010000273.1:0-5392 GCA_964236035.1 uncultured Acetobacteraceae bacterium | reverse complement strand
GGACGCCAGCTACCAGTACTGCATCCAGCTCGAAGTCGAGGCCCAGGAACGGCGGGTCCAGGAAAGCCAGCTCTGGTCTCCGCCGGAAGCTGGGTCACCCGCCTGGCCGCAACAGGCCGGCAACGTCAGCAGGCCGCCCTGCGGCTGGGCAGCCTGATGCCCTCGGCCCAGGCGTGAGCAGGAACGGTAAGCCTCCGCCGCTGTCCGAGTAGTGGCGCGCGTTCTGTTCCTCCATGCAAGCCCGAGCACGACGCACCCTGCAGCTGCTGACGCGCAGGCAACGCCTCAGCGCGGCACGGGGCAGCACGCTTCCGCGGTGACGCCGGCCGGGCGAAGGAGCCGGACTGCGACGGCGCTGGTGCCCGGGATGCCCCTGGCCACCTGCTTGGCCACGGGCAACCCGGTCTTGATGGGCAAGGTAGGCTTCCACGGTCAGGTCAGGGGTAAGCTTCTTACGTCAGCCCACCCTGCAGGACCACAGGCCACCTCCGTGTTGGGGTGGACGGCCCCGCGCGTCCAAACCAACAAACCGGGCCATCGAACCACCTCCCATGTGCGAACCGCCGGGCGACAACGCCCGGATCGCGGCATCATGGAAGACCTATGCCTCCGCCGCGGTTACCCGATGTCCACACATGCCACACGGCTACCCGCGCCGGTCCACGGTTGCCTGTGTTGTCGGGCCTGGACGGTCAGCCCACCCTGGGTGGCGGCGCCAGCCCGAGCATGGTGTCCGGCGTGTGCAGCGTGACCCCGGCGGGAGCGGCGCTTAGCAGGCTGGGCGTGAAGCCCGTCCGGGCATACAGGACGAAGTGGCGCCTGCTGACGCCACGGCCGTAGGCGGTCCGCTCCGACCGGCTGACAAGCAGGTCCAGCACCTCCGGCCCGATTTCGTTGCGGCTCCATTTGCATTCGCCAAACAGCATGGAGCCGTCGAGCAGCCGGCCCGCGACGTCGATGTCGTAGTCCGCGGCCCAGACCTGTCCGACCTCCTGGGCCGGGGCCGGCAGGCTGTCCTGCGCGTGCCGGCGTGCGTGCTCGCGGCAGACCTCCTCGAACGCGCGCCCCATGTAGCCGTCGAGCAAGGGCGCGATCTGGTGGCGCCACACCTCGGCGCCGAAGCCCTGCACGATGCTGGACAGGTTTGGCCGGACGAACCGGTGCCAGAAGGCCACGAGCGGGTCGGCTATGACATAGCGCCGGTCGCGCGACTTCGGCTCAGCATCCATCGAGCGCACGGCGCGCACAAGGCGCATCCGCTCGAGCCGTTCCATGTAGGGGCCGAGGCCGGAGGAGCCGCCGACCTCGCGGATGCGGCCGCTGATGTCGCCAAGCTTGGTGCATCCGTCGGCGATGGCAGCCAGGATGCTGGCGTAGCGCTGGACCTCACGCAGCTCCGACTGGAGCAGGACGGTCGGCTCGTCCACCAGCGGCCCGGCGTTGGTGAGCAGCAGCCTGGTCACGTTCTGCTCGAGGCTGGCCCCGGGGTCGCAGAGCTGCAGGTAGAACGGGACGCCGCCGAACACGGCGTAGGCGAGCAGGCGCTCCTCGGCGATGCGGGACGGGAAGAAGGCGGCGGCGTCCTGGAAGGGGAGGGGTGCCACGTCCAGGGCCAGCGTCTTGCGGCCGTAGAGCGGGTTCCGCTCGGCCAGCAGGTCCTCCATGTGCGCGACCATGGAGCCGCACAGCACCAGGTTCAGCCGCCCGGGCGCGGCGGCTCCGCCGTCCCAGAACTTCTGGACGATGGAGGGCAGCGCCGGCTCGGCCTCGGCGAGGTAGGGGAACTCGTCCAGCACGACCACCAGGCCCGGCCTGGCCTCGGCGGCCCGGGCGAGGTAGGCCAGCACGCCCAGCCAATCCGAGAGGCCGCCCAGCAGGTCGTCCGGCCCGAGCGCACGGGCGATCTCCGCCTTCAGGGCCTCAAGGTTCAGGGCGGCCGTGACTCGCGTGGCCTGGTAGAGTACGTGCGGGACGTCCTTCGCCGCTTCACGCAGCAGCGTGGACTTGCCCACGCGGCGCCGTCCGTAGACGACGAGCAGGGACGGGCGGTTGGCTGCGAACTCGTCGCGCAAGCGGGCAAGCTCGTCGACGCGGCCGATGAACATGGCATTATAAACCAGATTATGCTAATCTAGATTATATTAGAGTGGTGCGCGTAGCAACCCTGCGCCTTGTCTTCCCGACAGGCTGTCCGGCGCTGCTGGGCCTGATTGTTCGCTCGGGACCTGGATGCGTCGCCTTGCCTCGGCAGCGAGCGGGGCCGGCGAGATCGTGGTCAAGACACCCCAGAAACGAAAGGTCACGCGCGACGGCTGCCTGGTCATTGCTGTTCAGGGCGCCCTGAGCCTATTCAGCACCAAACGAGCCTGGCGGGTACTGGGGCGGACCGCGTCGAGACAAAATCATCACTGATGCTGTCTCCAATCTCCTACATCAGAGGCTGGACACTCGGTGAGGTCTGGAGCGACCCGCCCGCTGATCTAACGGTGACCGCGAAGTCGTCCAGGCCGTTCGCGGTTGCTCCGCTCCAGCATACATGCTCCCTGTCAAATTGGCCGCCGTTCTGCCTTAGCAGCTTCAGGACGCCGGGTGGCGGCTCCGAGGGGAACTTTGCTGTCCAGCTGACGGGTCCGGCGGTGCGGTGTTCTCCATCAAGGGAGGATACTGGCGATGCGCTGTCCGAAGCTGCTGGCAGGTTGGCTTGTAACGAATCGGGGTCAGCAGTCGCACCATCCCCGGGTGAAGCAGGTGCCGGGTCCGGAGCGGCCAGTGCGCGTATGCCGGGCGGATAATGAACACCGTCATGAGCTGACCCGCCCTCGGCTGCCTCCCTGTCTTGCGCGCTTACTTCAACTCCGGGAGCACTTGTACTGCGCCCGTCTTGGTCGGCCTCACCACCGTGGTGATCAACAGGTGCCGGTGCTGGCACCGCTATAGATGGAGCGCTGCTTTGGATGCTGCCGGCAGCACCGCGAGCGGCCTTGACGCGATGCCACGTGTTCCGTGCAACGGAGGGTGTGGGGAGGGCGTCCTTTCCGTCGGTCAGGCCAAGGGTGGTCAGGTGAGCGGCAAACGCGACCCACTTGACTCTTTGGCCACCGAGGCTGGCCAGCAACTCGTCGTGGCGGATGTCGAGCCACCGATATATGGGCGACTGGCGGGGCTGGTCATGCGCGTGGAGCGCGGCCATTAGGGCATCAACGTCTGCGGCGACCTGTGCCTGCTCCGCCTGGCTCCGGGGGGCGCCCATCCTGGTCCTCAGCATGTTTGTTCTCCTTCCATTCCAGACAATAACGAGATAGAATAACTTGGCATTGCTTCTACAGACCAAAGCACCCTTGCTCCAGTCAAGTTTGGTTAGGCTGTATCAGTGAGCGTTCAACGATGTGAAGGAGAGCGTTATGTCAGACATTATCAATGGATCATCTAGCAGTACCTCGTCCGATATGAAACAGATCACAGAGTTGCTGAGAGAGATCATCACCGTACAAGGAAGGCATACCTCCTTGCTCCAGCGAATGCTTGACGCGGCGACCAGGCCGATCGATGTGAAGAGCCCAGTTGCGGTCGCACTGGAGGCGCTGGTCGCATCAACGAACGGTCAAACCACTGCGATCGGAGCGCTCATGGGGACGATGCAGGGTCTGCCCGCTCAGATCAGCGCCGGCATGAAGCTGGAGGTTGACCGAGCTATGAACGAGTTCTGACCCGGCGTGCTGACTGTCCACCGCGGCGAGCGGGACGCGTTCGGGGCGGCGTCAGCCATGGCGCGGCACCTGCAGCAGCAGACGCTCCCGCTGGGGAAAGATGATCTGCTGCGCGACGCGCTCGGCGATCACCCGCCTGGGGCCGGGGACCACTCGGCGGCCGTACCACGGAGCGACGCGGAGCCGCGCCTGGCCGCGCTACTCGCGGTCGATCCAGGGCGCAACCTGCGGCACGCAGAGGTGGTGCGGCTGCTCGCCGGCCGGCGCGCGGACGGCGCACCTGTCCCGGGCCGCCCGGCGCTCCGCCCCACGCGGACGCCCGGCGGCGCGCTCGGCCTGGACCCGGCGCGTCCACCCGACAGGGATGGGTTCAGGCACTTGCTCGCGGGCCGCCGTGCGGACGGCTCGGAACTGGCCGCACCGGACGTGCGCGGCGTCAAGCGGCTGCTCGGGCTGTACGGCGTCCCGCCCGGCCACGCACCCACATCTGACGAGTTAGACCGCCTCGGCAGCGGCCTGCGCCTGGATGGGTCGGCGCTGAGGTGGCCCACGGTGTCGCGGATCTTGTTCACGCCGCGCGTAGCCGTCTCATACCTGGGCCTGTGTTTTTCCGCCCACAAAAGTGTTTCACTCGCCTGGGCACTGGCGCCGGTCCCGTCTGAGGCGGCACTGATCGTGCAAGCGCATCGCAACGCGGTTGCTGCGGCGCTGCTCCAGGTCGAGGCCGAGCTGGGCCGGGCGCGGCGGGGCAGAGGCGGGGCTGGCGGCTACGACCCCGGCCCTCTTCTCTGGATCCAGTTTCACCACTATACCGCCCGTCCCACGCCTCGGAATGCAGGAGCCAGGGGGGCCGGGGAGGGTGGCCCCGAAGACAGCGACCCTGCCGGTAGTCCGCAGCTCCATACCCATGTCGCCATCCCGAATGTCACGATAACTGCCGACGGGCATGTCGGCGGCCTTGACCTGCAGCGGCTGAATGGGCGCCTGAAAGAACTCGGCGGGCTCTACCAGGCGCATTTCGCGACGGCGCTGCGCCAGATCGGGGCTGACGTGGGATTGGACCCCGACACCGGCGCGGCGGTGCTTTTGGGCGTGCCCGACGAGGTTAGCCTGGCGTTCAGCGGGCGCACTGTCGAGGGGACCCGCGCCGCGCGGGACTACGCCGAGACGACCGGGCTGGCGTGGGACGGCCTGCCTCCGTCGCGTAGGGTGGCCCTGGTCAAGCAGGGCGTGCAAGGCGACCCGCTGGCGCTGAAGAGCGACGACGTTGCCGACATCAGCGCATGGCGGCGTCGGGCGGACGCGCTCTGCTGGCAGCCGCGGCCCCTGCTGCGGCCGGACCGGCCGGTCGTCCTGCCGGATGCTGCGGAGCGGATGCGGATCGCCTACGCTGTTGCGAGCGGCCTGCTGAGGGACGCGTTGCTGGAAAGGGGCTCCTTGCACGAGTCCGAAGTCCGGATCGTGGCGGCGCGCGGCCTGGTCGTATCTGGCATCGGCGCGTCCGGCGACCTGAATGCGGTCGTGCAGAGGATCGTCCGCAACGGCGTGCTGGGTGAGGGTCCTGCGGTCCCTATTGCCTGGAGCACGACCGTGGACGCCCACGGCCAGACCTGGGGCAGGCTGGCCGTGGCGCAGGATGCCTCAAGTGCCGGGAAGCGCGGCGTGCCGGACCGGAACGCCGCTGC
>CAXSFF010000272.1:0-5418 GCA_964236035.1 uncultured Acetobacteraceae bacterium | reverse complement strand
ATCCACCTCGTCTCGGCCTTCGCCACCACCAGCCGCCTGGTGCTCGGCCAGGAAGCCGTCGCCGACAAGTCCAGCGAACTGGCCGTCATCCCGATGCTGCTCGCCCGGCTTGCCGAGAACGACGGGCTTCGCGGCGCCATCGTCTCGATCGACGCCATCGCCACCAACGCGGCCATCGCGTTAGCGATCAAGGACGCGGGCGTCGAACATCTGCTGGCGGTCAAGGCCAACCAGCCGACGCTGCGCGCCGAGGTCGAGGCCTGCTTCGCCGCCGCCCCACCCGGCGCGGTGCACACGCATGTCGAGCACGACGCGAGGGCCATGGCCGCATCGAGCAACGCACCACGAGCGTCATGCGCGAGGTTGACTGGCTGTCCGGTGAGCGCCGCTTGCCGGGAGAACTGCGTCTGGCGGGCGTGGCCTGCGTCATCCGCGTTCAGGCAAACACCCGGCGAGGCGCGTCCACGCATATGCAAGCCCGTTACTATGTCTCCTCAGCCGTGCTCGACGCCTCCACGGCCCATCAGGCAGTCCGAGGCCACTGGGCGATCGAGAACAGCTTTTGCTGGGTGCTCGACGTCGGCTTCAACGAGGACCAGTCACGCTTGCGCAAGGGTTTCGGAGCCAGGAACGTGGCCGTCGTCAGGCACTTCGCCCTCAACCCCGTTCGCTCCGCCCAAAACAAGAATTTCATCAAGCTGCAACGTAAAGTCGCCGGACGGACACCAGGCTACTTCGAACAGTTCCTCAGCCAGCAGTCGGCCTGATTGGATTTGAACCCTGGTCGGCGACGGTGTCAGGCGCGCCTGGGTGCCAGGCTCACTGCCTGACGCAGGGCCTCCACCAGCGATCCCTCGTCGGCGACCCCGGTCCCCGCGATGTCGAAGGCGGTGCCATGGTCGACCGAGGTGCGCACGACCGGCAGGCCGATGGTGACGTTCACGCCGGCCTCCAGGCCCATCACCTTCACCGGGCCGTGGCCCTGGTCGTGATACATCGCCACCACGAGGTCGAAGTCTCCCCGTGCGGCCCGGAAGAACAGCGTGTCGGCCGGCAGGGGCCCGTCCACCTTCCAGCCCTTGGCCTGGCAGGCCTGCACGGCGGGGATGATCTTCTCCTCCTCCTCGCCCTGTCCGAACAGGCCGTGCTCTCCGGCATGCGGGTTGATGCCGCACACGCCGATGCGCGGGTCGGAAATGCCGGATTTCACCAGCGTCGCCCGGCCACGGGAGATGACCCTCTCCACCAGGGCCGGCTCGATCCTGCGGATCGCGTCCATCAGGCCGACATGCGTGGTGACGTGGATGACGCGCAGCTTCGGCGCCACCAGCATCATCGACACCTCGGGCGTGCCGGTCAGGTGCGCCAGCAGCTCGGTGTGTCCCGGATATTTGTGCCCTGCCGAGTGCAGCGCCTCCTTGCTCAGCGGCGCGGTGCAGATGGCGTCGGCCTCGCCGGCCTCGACCAGGCGGGTGGCGCGTTCGATGTAGCGGTAGGCGCCTTCGCCGGACACGGCCGACAGCGTGCCGAACGGATGCCCGGCCGGGATCAGGCCCAGGTCGATGCAATCCACCGTGCCGCGGGCGTAGTGCGCCCCGGCGGGGCTCTGCAGCGCGTTGACCGTCAGCGTGCTGTGCACGATCCCGCCGGCCTCGCGCAGCCGGATTGCGTCGCCTATCACCAGGGGGCGGCAGATCGCGGCCACATCGTCGCGCGCCAGCGCCTTCATGATGATCTCCGGGCCGATGCCGGAGGCGTCGCCCATGGTGATGGCGACGATGGGACGGGTGTCGGAGGTGACGTTCATGCGGGAAACTCCGTCCGCCTCAGGCGGCGCAGGTGGGACAGGCAGCGACTCAGCGTTCCGGCATCGCCGAACGCTCCGGCCTTGGTGACGGCGGGAATGGTCAACGCGCCACGCGTGAGACCGAGCGGCACGCCCGGCTCGATTTCCTCGAGAAGGCGGATGCCGGTGATGCCCAGGGCGTCGAGCAGGGCCACGGCGGTCTCGCCGCCCGTGGCGAACAGCGCACCGATGCTGGAGGCGATCGGCTGCAGGAGCCTTGCGAGCGAACCGGCGAGCTCCGCACCCTGCGAGAGGTCCGCCCCCGGGTCGGCGGCGATCTCCACCAGCACGTCGCCGCCGGCAGCCAGCACCCGGGAGATGCGGCCCAGGGCGGCGTGCCAGTCCGCGGCATCCGGACCGCCCTGCAGCACGGCAGGTGTGATGGCCTCGATGAGCAACGAGCCGTCGACGGCCAGCAGCGCGGATGCGGCCCGCGACGCCTCGGCGATGCTGCCGACCACGAACAGGATGCCGCCAGCGCCGAACACGAACCCGGCGCCGAGCAAGCCGTCGGCCGCGGTCTGAGGCAGTGTGTGCGCCAGGGCCGGTGCGAGTGCCTGCGCGAGAGCCTGCGCGAGGCCGGCCGAACCGGTCCAGAACACCTGCCCGGCCAGGAAAAGAGTTGCCTGCGCCACGGTGTCGAGGTCGTCCTGGATGGACGCATCGCACACCACCGCGTCCAGCCCGCCTGCAACGGCATCCTGGACCAGCCGCGCCAGCCTCTCCGGTCCGGCGCGCACGTCATGCAGCGCCGCGAGCCGCACCTGCAGGCCGGCGGCGGCCAGCACCACGGCCAGGTCAGCGTTCGGGTAGCTGTGGTCGCGCGCCCAGAGCGGGGTGTCCTCCAGGGCTTGGCCGTTCAGGCGGACGCAACCGGCTTCGGTGGTGCGTCCGGTCGCGGGGAACGCGGGCGCCACCACGGACAGGGCGCCGCGGCCGTGCTCGCGCAGCAGCCGGATGGTCGCGGCCAGCTCGGCGGCGGGCTGGCCACGCAGGGTGGAGTCGATCTTCTTGAACAGGCCGATCCCCTCGGCATGACGGGCCTCCAGCAACGCGCGGTGCCGGGCGGCCGCCTGGGCCGGAGCCAGCCGGCGGCTTGCGGCGTCGAGGGCAAGGACCACGTCGTCCGGCGCTTCGGCGCTCCAGGCCACGGACGCCGCCAGACCGCGGCGGGCGAAGGCGATGGCGCTGTCGGCGGCCCCTGTCAGGTCGTCGGCCAGGATCAGCCAGCGCTGCGGGACCATGACGCGACGGGTCAGGGCTGCCGCGCCCGGGCCTGAGGGTGCCCGAGCCTCGCGTCGGCCGGCGGGGCCGCCGCGGTGCGTCGCGCGACCCAGGCCGTCAGCAGGGGCACCAGCGCGGTAGTGACGATGACCGACGCCGCGACCAGCACCGTCGCGTGCGCCGCCGCGGGGGCGTAGGCCGGGTTGGCCGCGGCCACGATCGTAGGCACCGCGGCGGCGTTGCCGGCCGTGGACGCCGCCGCGACGCCCGCCACGCCGGAGCCGCCGGTGGCGCGGTCCGCGACGAAGAGCGCGAGGCCGGTGACCGCCACCACGGACAGGCCGAGCGCCAGGCCGAGCACGCCGGCCTGCCACACCCTGGCAAGGTCGAGCCCGCTGCCGAGCGCGAAGGCGAAGAACGGGATCATCACAGGGATCGCGCCCGCAAGGAACGCGCGCATCTCGCGGTCCAGGGTGCCGATCGCCATGCCTGCCAGCAGGGGAAGGATCGAGCCCAGCAGCGTGGGCCAGGGGAACGCCGACAGCCCGGCGATGCCCAGGGTCAGCATCGTCAGGAACGGACCGGATTCAAGGCTCATGACGGTGTAGGCGCCGACATCGCGCGGGTCGCCGTATTGGCCCATCAGGGCCATGTACAGCCCGCCGTTGGTGTCGTTCATCGCCGCCACGATTGCCAGGGTGGACAGGCCGGCGAACATCCCGCCATCGATCGGTGCCTCGCCCAGGACGTGGCCGAACACGACTCCGAGGAGGGCGGCCATGCCGATCTTGACGGCCAGCAGCGTGCCGCCCTTCCTGAGGATGTAGGGTGTGGCCCTGAAATCGATGCTGGCGCCCATGCAGACATAGAACACGGCCAGGATCGTCAACGCGCCGGTGAACAGTGCCCCTGTGAAGGAGCCGAAGAACCGCGGCGTTCCTGGTGCAAAGGTCGCAAGCAGCGACCCGACCAGTAGAGGCACGACCATCATGCCACCAGGAATCCGCTCGATGGCGCGCTTAATAGGAATCTGCATGGAGTCTCCCGAGACCTTGTTGCACAGATCGGCGGACTGATCGATCCGGGGTAGGCTGCGGGTCAGCCGCCTGTGACCCGCTATCGAAGGGTTCTCCCTTGCCGTTCGAGGCAAACGCCGATCAGCGCCACCACACCCCAGGCAGAGACATCGGGTGACGAACTCCGCCGCGTATGATGTCGCCCTGCGTCAGCATGGCAACCCGACTGTCTGGTTCACCGAGAACGCCATCACGGCCTGGAAGGCTGAGCCACGCACCACGCGAGGCGGGCAGCCGCGCTATTCGGCCCTGGCCATTGCCGTGGCACCGACACTGCGGACGGTGTTCGGGCTGGCGCTGCGGCAGACCGAAGGGCTGATCGGCTCCGTAACTGTCCTTCTCGGCCTCACTCTGGCTGTGCCAGACCATTGACCCTGAGCCGCCGAGCCGAGGCGCTGGAGGGCGTGCGGTCACGACCGGGCTCGGCCTCCGTGCACCTGCTGGTGGACAGTACGGAGCTGAAGCTATGCGGCTCGGGCGAATGGCCGCTTGAGAAGCACGGAACACGGATGCGCTGCTCCTGGCGCAAGCTGCATACTAGCACGGATGCCGACACCGGCCGGATCCTTGCGGCGACGCTGGCCACAAGTGACGTCGATGACGCCTCGCAGGTCGGCCCCTTGCTCGACCAGGTCATGGATCCGATTGCCTTGTTCACGGCCGACGGCGTGTACGATCGGAGGAGCGTCCACGGTGACGTCGCCGCACGACACCCCAATGCCAGTGCAATCATACCGCCGCGATGCAACGCCGTTCCGAGCGACACGGCTGCGACGCCGCCAAGCCAACGAGACCGGCATTTGCACGATATCTTCGAGCACGGCCGGATGGGGTGGCAGAAGCCCTCAGGCCATCACTGGCGCGCGCTGGTGGAGGCCGACATAAGTTGGGCTTCAAGCGAGTGATCGGGGACGCGTTGTGCTTACGCACAGACAAGTGCCGCATTACCGAAGTGACCGTCGCCGTTGATGTCCTGAACCGCATGCTCGAACCTGGACGCCCGAGCCAAGTCTGCCTCACATAAGAACAGACGAATGTAAGCGCAGTGCGCCCACCTCCTGGTCCATGCAACAGAAGCGCAGGGGGTTAGAGCTCTTGTCCTGGCGCTACGGATCGTCCGTAAGCCGCTTTGGAGTGCGTGTGGCCAGCGCGCTCATCATCTCGGCCGCCAGGCGAAGCGTGTCGGCGTCCATGGCCGCAGCCACCACGGCGATCCGCTCACGCAGCACCTCTGGGCTCGACAAGGACGGGGTCTGCCCGCCGATACCCAGA
>CAXSFF010000271.1:0-5420 GCA_964236035.1 uncultured Acetobacteraceae bacterium | reverse complement strand
CCATGTTCATGCCGAAGCCGCCGAACGGCGGGTGCAGGTGGCAGGCGTCGCCGGCAAGGAACACGCGCCCGCTGCCATAGCTGTCGGCGACCAGGCGGTGGGCCACCCAAGGGTCGGCGCTCATGATCTCGACGTCGAGATCATCGAGGCCGGTGGCGCGGCGGATCATCGCCGCGGCGTCGGCGGCGGTGGCGTCTAGGCCGATCTTGGTGGCGATGAAATAGTACAGCCCGTCGTCGCTCATCGGGCCGAGCAAGGAGGGCACGTCGTCGTTGACCATCCAGTACATGATCGCCGGGCCGTGCCGGTTCAGCGACGCGAGCCGCTTCGACCGGAACACGACGTTGAGGTTGGCGGAGAACGCCCCGTCGCCGACCAGCCGGGCGCCAAGCCCCTCGCGCACGACGCTGCGCGCGCCGTCGGCGCCGACCAGGTAGCGGCTGTGCACGGTCTCGGTCCCGCCCGCGTGCAGCAGGGTGGCGGCGACGCCGTCCTCGGCCGTGGCAAAGCTGTCGAGCCTGGTGTCGAAGCTCACCTCGACGCCCGGCAGCGACACCGCGTGCGCCCGCAGCACCTCCTCCAACGTGTATTGCGGCACCCATTGGCCGCCCTCGGCATAGAGATCGTTGTGGACCCGCGTGCAGTTGAACGAGTCCTCGAAGCGCGCCAGCAAGGGGCCGTCCATGCGCGTGGCGAACACCACGTTCGCCGGGTAGTCCAGCGGCATCGGCGAGACCCGGCGCAACTCGTCCGCGATGCCCCAGCGCCGCAGATGCTCGCGGGAGCGCACGTTGGTCATCTTGGCGCGCGGGCTGTAGCCGACGCGGTCGTTACGCTCCACCACCCGGCACCGCACGCCCCGGCTGCCTAGCTCGATGGCGAGCGACAGGCCCACTGGCCCGGCGCCGATGATGAGCACGTCGAGAGGAGTCATGACCTGGACCGGTCCCCTTGGTTTTCGTTGGGTGCAGCGTCCCAGATTGAGTGATCCGGCGGAAGATGGGATATTGCGGCCAGTGATGCGGTTCAGACATCACGGAGCACCGGCCATGAAGCTGCAGCACTTCCAGGAGGTGGTCGCGATCGCGGGGCAAGGCAGCATCCGCGCCGCCGCCCGCCACCTCGACATCTCGCAGCCGGCGCTGACCCGCAGCCTGGCCGACCTGGAGCGCGAATTGGGCGCGCCGCTGTTCCAGCGGGTGGCGCGCGGCGTGGTGGCGACCCCGCTCGGCGAGGTGTTCATCGGCCGGGCGGCGTCGATCCTGCAGGAGGTGCGGCGCACCCAGGACGAGGTGCAGCAGATGCGCGGCATGATGACGGGCACCGTCTCGGCCGGCCTGTCGATCGCGGCGCACCTCGCCTTGCTGCCGGCAACCCTGCGGCCGTTCCAGAAGCGCTTCCCGCAGGTCACGCTGCACGTCATCGAGGGGCTGTTCCCGACGCTGGAGGCGGGGCTGCGGGACGGCAGCGTCGATTTCTACATTGGGCCGGACCCGGCGGGCACGCTGCCGCCGGGTCTGTCGCGTGCGGTGCTGGGCGCCAGCCGGCGGACGGTGCTGTGCCGGGTCGGGCACCCGCTAGCGACGGCGACCTCGCTGCGGGAGCTGGGCGGCGCCAGGTGGGCGACCACCTCGATCACGGCGGCGGCGCGCGACGAGATGGGCGTGCTGTTCGAGCGGCATGGCCTGCCGCCGCCGCAGCTTGCGTTCCGCAGCCAGTCCGCGCTGACGCTGATCACCTGCCTGTCGCACAGCGACCTGCTGGCGATGGCGCCCGTGCAGTGGAGCGCGTTCCCGCTGACGCGCTCCGTGCTGACCACGATCCCGGTGCGGGAGGAGCTGGCCGCCGCGCCGCTGGTGACGATCCGGCGCGCCGACCTGCCGCTCACGCCGGCGGCCACGCACCTGCTCGACCTCATGCTGCGGGCGCAGGCGGCGAAGGCGTAGCGGGGTGGACCGATCTGGCTACCCAGCCACTGCTCCTCTGCGATCGTTTCAGCAAGATGGCTCACCTATCCATCTGCCCGGTGGGCCGTGTTAGCGTGACGCCATGAACACTTGGACCATACCGCCGCGTCTGACCGAAAAGTCGAGATGCGAGGCCCGCGCTTGGGTTGCAGGGAGTTAGCCGAAGCCGATGGACATGCAGCCAAGCCACGCCGGCGATCGCGCCGCCGCACCGGCCTCCGCGGGCTTCAGCCTGCTGGCCAACCCGTTCGCCGTCCTCGGCGCCACCGCCCGCACGCCGCTGGCGGAGCTGCCCGCGCTGGCCGATGCAGCCGGCACCGCCGAAGCCGCGGCGGCGGCGCGGTCGCTGTCGGTGCCCCGCAGCCGGCTAGGCGCCGAGGTTGCGTTCCTGCCGGGCAGCGCCGACGCGACCGAAGCCGTCCTCGCGGCGCTCCGCCAAGGTCGCCGGCCCGACCCGGCCGCGTTGACAGCCCTGGCGGCGGCGAACCTGCACGCGCATCTGTGCGCCGCCGGCCTGGCGCTGGATGCCGACATGGCGGAGCTGAGCGCAAGCAAGGCCTTTCCGGGCGATGAGGCGTTGGCGGCCATGATCGATGCCGACCGCCGCGTCGCCGGGCTGCCGCCGTGCCAATCGGCCTTGCTGGCCGCGGAGTGGGAGGCGGTGTCCGACCGGCACGCGGCGGCGTTGGCCGCGGCCGTTCTGTCGGAGCCGCAACCGGCGGCGCGGCTTGCGGAGCTGATCCGCGGCGCAGGGACCGCCGGCTTCGGGCGCAAGGTCGCGGCCGCCTGGATGCGCGGCTCCGCGACGGCGCTGGCTGAGCTGGAGACGGCTGCGGCGGCGGCCAATGCCGCCTTCGTCGCCGCGCCGGGTGCCGACTCGGCCGCGACGCTGTGCCGGGCGGTGCAGGCGTGGGCGGCGCTGACCTTGCCGCAACGGCTGGCGGATGCGCGGTCGGCGCTCGACCACCCGGCCACGTTGCAGGCGATGCGGCCCTGGCGCGCGGCGGCGCTGCGGGTGGCCCGGGCGGGGCGGCCGGACGCCGCCCTGCCCGTCGTCCAGGCGCTGGCCGAAAGCTTCGCCGACCTGCCCGGCGAGGCCGCCTCGCTGCAAGCCGAGGTCCGTGGCTGCGCCGGGCTGGTGGAGGAGCAGTCACTAACGCCGCTCCTGGCCCGGCTGAATGATCTGGCGACCCGGCTCGGGGCCGCGCCGTCCGGTTTGCAGGCGGAGCTGGCGAAGCGCCCGTTCGGTCCCGCCGCCCGCGGCGACGCTCGCGAGCTGTGGGCCGCGTTCGACGCCGCCTGCACCGCCAGCACCGTGTCGGAGGCGCCGTGGGTGGCGCTGCGCGGCCTGGTGGCCAAGGTCGGCGGCGAGCATCGGACCGAGGGCGCCGCGGCGGCGCTGTCATTGCAGCAGGGCATGCTGGCGCGGGTGGAGTCGGCGGGGCGCGCCGACCTCGCCGACCGCATCCGGTCCGAGCTGCGCGGGCTTGAGCGCGCCGTTGCTTTGCAAGATTACCGCGCGCGGCTTGGCAAGCGCTGGACGCCCTGGTGGCTCGCCCCGCTGCGCCGCCGGCGCATCCTGGCCTCGCTGCGTCGCGCGCTGCCGCTGGTGGATGACCCCGATGAGCGGAGCAAGCTGCTGGCGCACGAGGGCACCATCGTCCGGCGCATCCGAGGCGGGCGTATCGCGTGGGCGGTGCTGGGGATGATCGTCGCCGTGACCGCAGGAGTTGGGCAACTCGACGACGACTACACCAAGAACGCGCCCTACCGCCGTGCCTCGCCGCAATCGTTCGCTGTGACGCCGAAGGTGCCGCCCGGCATCGCATCCGTTCCAGTCGCACCCGCACCGGCGCCAATGATGGCCCCCGTGGAGACGCCGGAGCCACCCCCGTTCCCGACGGGTGCCCTGGTACCGGAGTTCGGCTGGACCGTGCATGCCGCGGAACGCGAGCCGCCGCGTGGCCGCAAGCTCCTGAGCCTGGCGGAGCTGCGCTGGTGCCTGGCCAACGACGTCCGGCTCGGCGCCGCGCGGTCGGCCGCCACCGCCGTGCAGGCCATGGGGCTGGAGCCGCTGATCGGCGAGTTGGGCGCGCGCTGCGACGGCATCGGCGCGCAGACCCGCGACATGGTGGCGGTGAAGGCCGAGACCGGACGCGACCGCGCCCGCCTGCAAGCCGAAGGAGAGGCCATGCTGAAGCCGCTCGCGCCATGACCGCACCCATGGACGCCCCAATGGACGCCATCGTGCTGCTGGCGGCCGAGTGGTGGAAGGCGAACCGCCGCCTGCTGCGCCTGGCCGCAGAGGCGGCGCCCGAGCGGCTGGACCGGGAACGGGCGCAGGCCGCCTATGCCGGGCGCCGCATCGAGGCGGCGCTGGCGGCGCTCGGCCTGCGGCTGGCGGAGCACACGGGGCAGCCCTACTCGCCGGGCCTGCCGGCCGAGCCGGTGAACCCCGAGGACTTCGCGACCGAGGAGGGGTTGGAGGTGGCCGACACGATCGAGCCGACCATCCTGCAGGACGGCCGCATCCTGGTGCGCGGCAAGGTCGTGCTCCGCCGCGGCTTGGGCTAAGCCACGCATTGGGCTAGGAACGGCGCCATGCAACTCGGCATCGACCTCGGCACCTCCAACTGCTCCGTCGCCGGCTACCGCGACGGGCAGCCGCGCCTGTTCCGCACGCCGGAGGGCACGGAGGTGATGCCGAGCGTCATCCACATCGACCGCCGCGGCAACCGCACGGTGGGCGTGCGCGCCTACGACCAGGCGATCATGGCGCCGGAGAACGTGGCGCAAGGCTTCAAGCGGCTGATGGGCACGGCCACGCCGCTGCACTTCGCCGCCGCCAACCAGGACATGCTGCCCGACCAGGCCAGCGCCGAGCTGCTGCGCACCCTGGTCGGCTACGCCCTGGTCGAGACCGGCGAGACGGCGGTGGACGGCGCCGTGGTCACCATCCCCGCCGCGTTCAACCAATTGCAGAGCGAGGCGACGCTGGCCGCCGCCGGGCAGGCGGGGTTGGACCGGGTCGCGCTGCTGCAGGAGCCCGTGGCGGCGGCGATGGCGGCGATGGCCGGGTCGAGCGACCGCGGCGGGCAGTTCCTGATCTACGACCTCGGCGGCGGCACCTTCGACCTGGCGCTGGTGCAGGCGGCGGGCGGCACCGTCAACGTGGTGGCGCATGAGGGCGTCAACATGCTGGGCGGGCGCGACTTCGACCGCCTGATCCTGGACGATCTGGTGCGGCCCTGGCTCGCCGACAGCTTCCGCCTGCCGGAAGGGTTCGCCGGCGACCGCCGCTACGACCGGCTGCTGCGGGTCGCCCGCCTGGCCGCCGAGCGCGCCAAGATGGAGCTGTCGACCCGCGCCGAGACCTCGATCAGCGCCTCCGACGACCTGATCCGGCTGGAGGACGAGCGCGGCGAGCCGATCTACCTGGACGTGCCGATCACC
>CAXSFF010000270.1:0-5432 GCA_964236035.1 uncultured Acetobacteraceae bacterium | reverse complement strand
CCAGCTCCACGAAGTAGTCGATCGGCTGCATCGTCCCCGTGCCGAACACCTGGCCGGGCATGAACTCCGTGGGCACGATCGCCGCGGCGACGTCGGGGAACACGGGCTTTCCGCCGGGCGTGAGGCGGAACAGCAGCTCCGGCATGAACACGGGCACCATCCGCGCCAGCGCCGTGCGGAAATCCACCGTCATCGCCTCGATCTCGGGGTCGCGCGCCCACAGCGGATGCGACGACTCGACCAGGGTGGCGCCGAGCTGGTCGCGCAATACGACCTTGATCTCGGCGGCCGCGGCGGTGGCGATCGGCATCTCCGCCAGGGAGCCGGGGCGCAGCAGCATCGATTCGCGGATCACGCCGAGGCGCAGGCCCTTCAGCGCGCCGGGGGTGCCGAGGCTTTTGGCGTGCACGCCGTAGCCCTCCGCCAGCACGGAGGAGCGCGGCACCGTGGTGAACGGGTCGCGCGGGTCGTAGTAGCCATGCGCGGGGTCTTTCAGCGCGTCGAGCACGCGGGCGGCGTCGCCGATGCGGCGCGCGTGGATGCCCGTGCGGTCGACGTAGATGTCTGCCCCGATGGCGCCGCCGTCGAAGCCGAGCAACGCCTTGTGCGGCAGGATCAGCGCCACCGCGTTGTGGTTGGAGGGGCCGCGGCAGGACGCGCGGGTCTCCTCGCCGAGGCTGCACATGACCAGGTTGACGCTGACCGACAGCGCCGACCCGGAACTCGATCCCAGCGAGGCGGAGCGGGTGGTGTCGTACGGGTTGGACGGGTTGCCGGCCCAACTGCTGCGCTGGTAGCCGAGGGTGGACGGCAGCACCGCCTCCGGCTGATGACGGCCGCCCGGGTCGCCGGCGCGGCCGTTGTATTCCGTGTTGACCGCCTTGGCGTAGATGATGGCGCCCTTGTTGCGCAACTGCTCGACCAGGATATGGTCGCGCGCTGGGAAATCGATGTCGTAACGGGCGTCGCCGCCTCCGGTGGAGCGCATGTCCTTGGTGTCGAACGGGTCCTTGAACGAGAACACGACGCCGTACATCGGCATCGCCTCCAGGTCGGGGTCGCAGCCATGGGCCGCGTCCAGCTCCGCCGCCCGTTCCAGCGCGTCCGGCAGCCGGCGGAACATCTCGCACACCGGCGGCGCGCCGGGCGGCAGCGGGCCGTCGTCCACATGGCGGTCGAAGTCGCCGCGGCAGGTGATGGAGCGCTCGCCGCGGATGTTGAGGGTGCCGAGCGCGTTGACCTGGCCGGCGTCGGGGATGCCGACGATCATGCCGAACTGCTGCTGCACGGCGGAGTCGGAGGCGGTGGCCTGCATGCGGCCGAACTCCAGCGGCGGCCCGCAGTAGCGGTCGAGGTCCGGCAGCACGGCGGATGCGGGCACGGTGGCCGTCGGGAACCGCAACGGAGCCTGCGCGCGCACGGCGCCCACCGCTTTGGGGATGGCGGCGCCGTCGGCCGTCACCAGCGCGCTGGCGGGCCCGTTATAGGCGCGGGCGCGGTCGATGTACTGCTGGACGACCTGCACGCAGGTGGTGCGGCCTGCCTTGATGGCAGTGTGCAGCTCGTCGATCGTCGCCTCGTCGACACGGAACCCGCCGTCGGCTGCCTGGGTCATTCGGTGGTGCTCCGCTGAGTGGCTCTGCCCGGCCACGATGGCGCAAGTTCGGGCTGGCGCAAGCCGGAAGAACGCCAGGCAGCGGGTTGGTTCAGACTTCCGTTTTCGACCCATAGCAGTCGTTCGAGCGACGGCGGCAACCCGGCCGAAGCTGGCCGGTTCCAGCCCAATGGCTTTCGGGCGGGCTGTGTGCAAGGCGGCGGACCGGCAATCCCAAGCTCCCAGTGCCTCCCGACCCGAAGCAAAGTCTCCTGCGCTATGCCGGCGGCTACGGCCAATCACCGCTCTTCGAGCACCTCAGTCGTTCTTGCTAGCGAGTCCTCTCATGAGTCGCCGCAAGACCGGGTCGATAAGCCGGTCGGTTTCGAGGTCCGTTTCCCGCGCGGCCAACCCGTCGATTGCAAGGAGGGTGAGGCCGTGAACGAGTGACCACGCCGACACTACGGCGGCGGCGACTTCGTCCTCGTTATCGGGGTCCACGGAAAAACTTCCGTCCCGCGCTCCGCGGAGGATGATCTCACGCAGCTCCCCGCGCGCCGCCTCCGCCGCCGCACGGATCGGTTCCGGCATTTCGCCATTTACCGCGAGGGCCTGACCGAACATCAGCCGGTAGTGTGCGACATTCCCGAGGCCGAAACCGATATACGCCTTGCCGATGGCAACAAGAGCCTCGCTTGAGGTCGGGCACGTCTTGGCCGCGGCGAACGTCGCGCCGCGCAGGCGCTCGTAGCCCCGCACCCCCACGGCGGCCAAGAGAGCGCTCTTATCCGGAAAATGAGCGTAGGGCGCATTGTGGCTGACGCCGGCTCGGCGCGCGACCTCCCGGAGCGAAAAATCCCATTGCTGCGTTTCCGCGAGCAGGGCCAGCGCGGCATCGATCAAGGCCTGCCGCAGATCACCGTGATGATAGGTCATGGTGCATCTCCACCGAGAAATAGGACCGTGCATCCGGTGCACAATTATCTTGACAGTGTCAATAAGCGGGCTATCTTGGCACTGCCAAGATAGGGCCGTGGATGTCCCCGGGGCTGCCGGCCGCCTCGCTGGAGACGATGGAGACGCGTTATGGGCATGAAGAAAATCATCGAGGGCGCCTACCTGATACCCTTAGGTGCGGCCAACACCGTGCTGCTCGATGCCGGGCCTGAGCTGGCACTCGTGGACGCAGGGTTTCCCGGCAAAGCATCGCTCGTGTTCGACGCGATCCGGCAGCTCGGGCGCGACCCGCGCGACTTACGGCACCTGATCTTCACGCATGGCCATCCCGACCACATCGGAAGTGCTGCCGCAATCGTGCGGGAAACGGGCGCTGCCACCTACATGCATGCGGCCGATGTTTCCCTTGCCGAGACAGGAGGCCCTTTCCGCCCCATGACCCCGCCGCCGAACTTGCTGTTGAACGTCATGCACCACCTGGTCTGGCATCCGCACCAGCGGATGGAGCCTGTGCGGATCGACCGGCACATCAACGATGGCGAGACGCTGCCGATCGCTGGCGGGCTGCAGGTCGTTCACACGCCCGGTCACTGCGCGGGGCAAGTATCCTTGCTCTGGCAGGGGGAGCGGCTGCTGATCGCTGGCGATGTTGGCATGAACATCATTGGGCTCGGTGATCCCGTCGGCTTCGAGGATATCGAGGAAGGACGGCGCAGCCAGCGCAAGCTCGCCGGTCTTCGCTTCAACGCGGCCGTATTTGGCCACGGCCGGGCAATTCGCTCCGGCGCGTCGGAACGCCTCCGCCGCAAATGGGGGAAGCGCTGAAACACGGAACGCGGGATCATCGAGGCAGCCTTGGGCGCAAAGCTGTCAGTTGCGCCCAAGCGACCTATGTCCGGTCTCCACCAGTTGCAGACGTTCAAACCGACCCACGACCAAACGCCATGGTGGATGGCGTTCCCGTGGCGTCTCCGGTACTACTTCAGACAATCGCGAAAGGACCTCGCCATCAACAGCATCTCTGTCGCTAGCCCGACCCCGCACAGCGATGCACCCGCCACCACCTACGGCAACCGCTACGACAGCGCCTGGCTGCACCGCCTGATCGGCAGCAGCCGCCTGATCCGCTCGCTCTCGATCGGCCTGCTGGCTCGGATCGAGCTGGCGTTCCTGGGCGGCCACAAGGAGGCGGATGTCCTCGCCGCCATCAAGCATGCGCGCAAGGGCCGCGAATCGCTGCTGAGCGGCAACGAATCGTTCATGCTGTACTCTCTTGCCAGGGGGCAGCGCGGACTGCCCGGCGAGATGGCAGAGGTGGGCGTCTACCAAGGCTGTTCCGCCAAGATCATCAGCACGGCCAGCGACTCGGCGCCGCTGCATCTGTTCGACACCTACGCCGGGCTGCCCAACCCCGACGACGACGAGCACGACCGGATGCGCCAGGGCCACTACGCATCATCGCTGGAGTCGGTGCAGGCCTACCTGTCGGACCGCAGCAACCTGAGCTTCTACCAGGGCATCTTCCCCGGCACGGCAGGCCCGGTGACGGACCGCTGGTTCTCCTTCGTGCACCTGGACGTGGACCTGAAATCCAGCACGCTCGGCTGCCTGGAGTTCTTCTACCCGCGCATGGTGCCGGGCGGCGTGATCCTGACCCACGACTACTCCTACCTGCACGGCGTGCGGGCGGCGTTCTCCGAGTTCCTGGCCGACCGGCCGGAGCGCCCGATCGAGCTGCCGACGTCGCAGGCGATGCTGATCAAGCTGTAGCGGCGCTGACGATCTTGCGGGGGAGAGGGTGTCGCGAGAACCTCTCCCCTGGCCCCTCCCACAAGGGCAGGGGAAAAGCTGCAGGCCGCCTCGCAAAGATCAGGCCCATGCTGGGGTCACACGGCGGGCATCTCGATGTCGATTTCCAGCGTCGACATGGACTGGCCGCGGTCCAGCTTCACCTGCACCTTGTCGCGGTCGATGGCGATGTGCTTGGCGATGACCATCAGAATCTCCTCCTGCAGGATCGCCGCGAGATCCTCATGGCCGGCGAACGCGCGTTCATGCGCGAGCAGGATTTGTAGCCGCTCGCGCGCGACGGGGGCTGATGTGCGGCGATTGAAGAAGTTGAACATGCTCACGCCACTCTCCGTCCGAACAGGCGGCCGATGAAGCTGGTGCGGTCGGATGGCACCGACATCGGGATGCTCTCGCCCATCAGCCGCCGCGCCGCATCGAAATAGGCACGCGCCGGCGCACAGGACGGGTTGCTCAGCGTGACGGGGGCGCCGAGGTTGGACGCCCGCAGCACGTCCTCGCTGTCGGGGATGATGCCGAGCAGCGGGATCGACAGTATCTCCAGCACGTCCTCGGTCTTCAGCATGTCGCCGCGCTCCGCCCGCGCCGGGTCGTAGCGGGTGAGCAGCAGGTGCTTCTCCATCCGCTCGCCGCGCTCGGCGCGCGCCGTCTTGGAGTCGAGCAGGCCGATGATGCGGTCGGAATCGCGCACCGACGACACCTCGGGGTTGGTCACCACCACGGCCAGGTCGGCGAAGTGCATCGCTAGGGTGGCGCCCTTCTCGATGCCGGCCGGGCTGTCGCAGATCACCCAGTCGAACCTCTCGCGCAGCTCGCCGATGACGCGCTCGACGCCGTCCTGGCTCAGCGCGTCCTTGTCGCGCGTCTGCGAGGCGGCCAGCAGCGACAGCGTTTCCACCCGCTTGTCGCGGATCAGCGCCTGGGACAGCTTGGCGTCGCCCTGCACCACGTTGATCAGGTCGAACACCACCCGCCGCTCGGCGCCCATCACCAGGTCGAGGTTGCGCAGGCCGACGTCGAAATCCACCACCACGACGTTCTTGCCGCCCTTGGCCAGCGCCACGCCGAGCGC
>CAXSFF010000269.1:0-5450 GCA_964236035.1 uncultured Acetobacteraceae bacterium | reverse complement strand
CCTCGTGCCAGCGGCTGTTCTCGGTGCGCCGGGTCTGCGCGCCGACGTTGTACTGCGACAGGATGCGCCCCGTGGTCAGGATCAGCGGGAACAGCGCCCCCGTGCGCTCCTCGGTCGGGATGAACTCGGTGATCATGAACCGGCCCTGGCCGCGCACGAAGCGATCGACGTGCATCATCGGCGTCCCCGCCGGGGCGGCGTCGTTGCACGGCCATTGCAGCGAACCCAGCTCGTCCAGCTTGGCGTACGACACGCCGGCGAAGGTCGGCGTGGTGGCGGCGATCTCGTCCATGATCTCGGACGGGTGCTTGTAGTCCATCGGGAAGCCGAGCGCGTTGGACAGCGCCATGGTGCCCTCCCAGTCCGCCAGCCCGCCCAGCGGCGGCATCACCTTGCGCACGCGGCTGATGCGGCGCTCGGCGTTGGTGAAGGTGCCGTCCTTCTCCAGGAACGAGGAGCCAGGCAGGAACACGTGGGCGTACTTCGCCGTCTCGCACAGGAAGATGTCCTGGATCACCACGCACTCCATCGCCCGCAACCCGGCGGTGACGTGCTGGGTGTCCGGGTCGGACTGCGCGATGTCCTCGCCCTGGATGTAGAGGCCCTTGAAGCTGCCCTCCACGGCGTCGTCCAGCATGTTGGGGATGCGCAGGCCGGGCTCGCCGTTCAGGGCCACGCCCCAGAGATCCTCGTAGGTCTTGCGCACGTCGGCGTCGGCGACATGGCGGTAGCCGGGGAACTCGTGCGGGAAGGAACCCATGTCGCACGAGCCCTGCACGTTGTTCTGGCCGCGCAGGGGGTTCACGCCGGCGCCGGGCTTGCCGATGTTGCCGGTCGCCATGGCGAGGTTGGCCATCGCCATCACCGTGGTGGAACCCTGGCTGTGCTCGGTCACGCCGAGGCCGTAATAGATCGCCGCCGCCCCGCCGGTGGCGAACAGCCGCGCCGCCGCCCGCACGTCGGCGGCGGGCACGCCCGTCAGCGCTTCCGTGGCCTCCGGCGAGTTGCGCGGCTCGGCGATGAAGCGCGCCCAATGCTCGAAGGCGTCCCACTCGCAACGGTCCTGCACGTAGTCCGTGGCGACCAGCCCTTCCGTCACCACCACGTGCGCCATGGCGTTGATCAGGGCGACGTTGGTGCCGGGCAGCAGCGGCAGGTGGTAGTCGGCGGCGATGTGGGCGGACTTCACCAGGTCGATGCGGCGCGGGTCGGCGACGATCAGCTTCGCCCCCTCGCGCAGGCGCCGCTTCATGCGGGAGGCGAACACGGGGTGGCCGTCGGTCGGGTTGGCGCCGATCACCAGGATCACGTCGCTGTCCGCCACGGAGGCGAAGTCCTGGGTGCCGGCGGAGGTGCCGAGCGTGGTCATCAGCCCGTAGCCGGTCGGCGAGTGGCAGACCCGGGCGCAGGTGTCGACGTTGTTGTTGCCGAACGCCGCGCGCACCAGCTTCTGCACCAGGTAGGTGTCCTCGTTGGTGCAGCGCGACGAGGTGATGCCGCCGATGCTGTCGCGGCCGTACTTGGCCTGGATGCGCTTGAACTCGGACGCGGCGTGTTCGATCGCCTCGGCCCAGGTTACTTCCCGCCAAGGGTCGGTGATCGCGGCGCGGACCATCGGCTTGGTGATGCGGTCCTTGTGCGTCGCGTAGCCGAACGCGAAGCGGCCCTTGACGCAGGAATGGCCCTCGTTGGCTTGGCCGTCCTTGTAAGGGACCATGCGCACCACGGTGCTGCCCTGCATCTCCGCCTTGAACGAGCAGCCGACGCCGCAATAGGCGCAGGTGGTGACCACGGAATGCTCCGGCTGGCCCATCTCGATGACGCTTTTTTCCGTCAGCGTCGCCGTCGGGCAGGCCTGCACGCAGGCGCCGCAGCTCACGCAGTCGCTGGCCATGAAGTCGACGGGGCCGGGCACGATGCGGCTGTCGAAGCCGCGGCCTTCCACGGTCAACGCGAAGGTGCCCTGCACCTCCTCGCACGCGCGGACGCAGCGGTTGCAGACGATGCACTTGGAGGTGTCGAAGGTGAAGTACGGGTTGCTCTCGTCCTTGACCAGGCCGAGATGGTTGGCGCCCTCCATGCCGTAGCGCACGTCGCGCAGGCCGACCTCGCCGGCAACGTCCTGCAACTCGCAATCCCCATTGGCGGCGCAGGTCAGGCAGTCGAGCGGATGGTCGGAGATATACAGCTCCATCACGCCGCGGCGCAGCTTGGCCAGCGCCGGCGTCTGCGTGCGGACGACCATGCTCTCCTCGACGGGAGTGGTGCAGGAAGCGGGGGTGCCGCGGCGGCCGGCGACCTCCACCAGGCACATGCGGCAGGAGCCGAACGGCTCCAGGCTGTCGGTCGCGCACAGCTTGGGGATCTTGGTGCCGAGCGTCATCGCCGCCGCCATCACCGAGGTGCCCGCGGGCACGGAGACCGTCGCGCCGTCGATGGTGAGCGTGACCAGCTTCTCGCTGACGCGGATCGGGGTGCCGTAGTCGATTTCCTTGATCAGGCCCATGGCGTCGGCTCCTTCACTCGGCAGCGGCGACGATCGGGGCCGCCTGCGCGAAATCCTCGGGGAAATGGGTCAGCGCGCTCATCACGGGCACGGGGGTCAGCCCGCCCATCGCGCACAGCGAACCCTCGGCCATGACGGTGCAGAGGTCCTGCAGCAACGCCATGTTCTTCTCGTGCTTGATGCCGGCGGTGATGCGGTCCACCACCTCCATGCCGCGGACAGCGCCGATGCGGCACGGCGTGCACTTGCCGCAGCTCTCATGGGCGCAGAACTCGAAGGCGAAGCGGGCTTGCGCGGCAAGGTCCACGGTGTCGTCGAACACCACGACGCCGCCATGGCCGATCAGCCCCTTGGCCGCGGCGAATGTTTCGTAGTCCATCGGCGTGTCCAGCAGGCTCTGCGGGAAGTAGGCGCCGAGCGGGCCGCCGACCTGCACCGCCCGCACCGGACGCCCGGACGCGGTGCCGCCGCCATACTCCTCCACGACCTCGCGCAGGGTGACGCCGAACGGCAGCTCGATCAGGCCGCCGCGGCGCACGTTGCCCGCCAGCTGCACCGACAGCGTGCCCAGCGAGCGCCCCGTGCCGTAGGCGGCGTAGGCGGGTCCGCCCTCCGCCATGATGAACGGGATCGAGGCGAGCGAGATGACGTTGTTCACCACCGTCGGCTTGCCGAACAGCCCGGCGATCGCCGGCAGCGGCGGCTTGGCGCGCACCATGCCGCGCTTGCCCTCCAGCGAGTCGAGCAGGGACGTCTCCTCGCCACAGATGTAGGCGCCGGCGCCAAGCCGGACCTCCAGCGTGAACGCACGGCCGGAGCCGCAGATGTCGGCGCCGAGATACCCCGCCCCCTCCGCAGCGCGGATCGCCCGCTGCAAGGTCCGGAACGCGTACGGATATTCCGAACGGCAGTAGATAAAGCCCTTGGTGGCATCCACCGCCAGCCCCGCGATCGTCATGCCCTCGATCAGGCTGAGCGGGTCGCCCTCCATCAGCATGCGGTCGGCGTAGGTGCCGCTGTCGCCCTCGTCGGCGTTGCAGACGACATAGCGCTGATCGGCTAGGGCCAGGCGCACCGTGTTCCACTTGATGCCGGTCGGGAACCCGGCGCCGCCACGGCCGCGCAGGCCGGACAGCTTCACCTCGTCGACGATCGCCGTGCCGTCCATCGCCAGCGCGCGGTCAAGCCCGACGTAGCCGCCATGGGCGCGGTAGTCAGCCACCGACAAAGGATCGACCACGCCGCAGCGGCCGAACGTCAGCCGCGCCTGCTTCACCTGCCAAGGATGCTCTTCCGGGCGGCCGATGCGCAGCGCATGATCGCCACCCTCCGGCAACCCGGCGTCGAACAGGGCAGGCACGTCGGCCGGCGTGACGGGGCCGTAGCCGATGCGGCCCTCGGCGGTCTGCACCTCGACCAGCGGCTCCAGGAACACCATGCCGCGGCTGCCGGTGCGCACCAGCTCGATGTCGACTCCGCGCCGGGTGGCCTCGGCCTGCAAGGCGGCGGCGACGCGGTCGGCGCCGACGGCGATCGCTGCGGAGTCGGCCGGGACGAACATCCGCACCATCATGCCCTCGCCTGCGCAATCCCAGCCTGGGCGACCAGCTCGTCCAGCATGGCGCGGTCGACCCGGGCCAGCGGCTCGCCGTCATACATTGCGGCGGGGCCGCAGGCGCACAGGCCAAGGCAGAAGGTCGGTTCCACAATCAGTTGCCCATCGGCGGTCTTGCCGCCCCATTGCAGTCCCAGGCGGCTGAGCAGCCCGTCCGCGAGCTGCACCGCGCCCGTCGCCTGGCACGCCTCGGCGCGGCAGATGCGCAGCACGTGGCGGCCGGGCGGCTCGCGCCGGAAATCGTGGTAGAACGAGATCACGCCGAACACCTCGGCCCGCGACAGATTGAGCACGCTGGCGATCATCGGCTCCACCTCGCGCGGCACGCAGCCGAACTCGGCCTGCATGGCATGCAGGATCGGCAGCATCGCACCGTCCAGGTGCCGATGCGCGTCGATCACCGCTGCCGCACGCGCCGCGCCGGGCCAGTTCGGCCGGTCGTTGCGCACCATCGTCGCCGGGTTGTCGAAGCGCTTGGCCATCGTTGGAATCCATTCCTCGCCTGGTTGCGGACATACGCCGCATTGATCGAGTAACAAGCTGCAACTGGCCGTGCCGTGATCGCAAAACCCTATCAAACGACTGCCGGGGAGCAAGCGGCTCCCCGGCGTTCGCTACAGCCTGCTCAGCCCTGCTTGGTCTTCTCCGACATGCCGATCTTCTCCAGCGTGCTGGCGGAAGCGCCCGCCATGTTGTTGGCCAGAAGATAGTTGGGCGCGGTCGCCATCCAATGCTTGAGGGTGATCTCCTCGAACTTGCCGGCGTCCCAGGTCTGGACGATCTCCAGGTCGCTGGTGCCCGTGTTGAAGATGCCGTGGCCATAGCCGGCCGGGATGTAGGCGGAGTCGCCCTGCTTGACCTCGGCCACCTGGCCGCGGCCGCCCGAGCCGAACATCGCGACCTGGCCGCTGCCCTTCAGGTAGTAGTGGAACTCGTTGGCGTTCGGGTTCCAGTGCAGCTCCTTCATCTGGCCGGGCTTGATGACCATGAGGCCGCCCGACATCGTGGTCGAGATCGGCCACTCGTCCACGGTGGCGAGGCTGAAGCTGCCGCCATCGAAGTCGCGGCGGCCGCGCACATCCTTCAGCAGGCTGAACTTGTGCGTCGACTCCCGTGGCCAGGGTGCGTCGATGGCTTGCGCCGCCGGCAGCACGGGGCCGGCCTGGATGTAGGTCTCGCCCTTCGGGAACGCGTCGAAGGCGGCCTTGTCGATGCCGAAGTTGGCCGCCAGCATGTTCTTCGGGGTCAGGTCGATCCAGTCGGTGATCGAGAAGGTGCCGTGCTCGGAGAACGCGCCGTTGTCGAACGACAGGATGAAGTGGCAGGGCT
>CAXSFF010000268.1:0-5464 GCA_964236035.1 uncultured Acetobacteraceae bacterium | reverse complement strand
CGCCGCGTGCCCTTCGCCCAGCGACTCCGGCATCCCCGCGGCTCCGGGCGGCGTCTGATAGAAACTCGCCACGTTGGTCTTCGGATCAAGCACGGGGAACGCGTCGCTGCTGTATTCCGGCGACCCCCAGATCGGGCCGTTGGCGTTCACCGTGGGGTTGCGCTTGTCGGTGGAGACGGGGTCGTGCAGGTAGGTGCGGTCGGTCCCCCACCCCCACATCGTCAGCACGACGTTGCGCTCCATGCCCTGCGGCCGCGGCGGCTTGGACGACGGCAGCGCGCCCGCCGCCACGGCGTCCGTGTAGGCGGCGAGATACGCGAACGGCACGCCGCCGAGCTGCCCGGCCAGCGGGCCTATCATCAGCGGCGCCGCCTGCCCCGACTGCACCCGGCGTACCCACGCCTCCTGTGAACTCTGGAAATGGCTGAATGCCGCCGGGAAGTTGCGCGTCGCCTCCTGGCCCTGCTGATGGCAGCCGACGCAGGCCTGGTTCTTGAGCGCGGTGAGCCATTCCTGCTGCGTGACCTCGGCCGGGATGTCGCTCTTGCCGCCGAACTGGCTGGCGTCCGGGATTTTCATCATCGAGTACCAGTAGATGGCGGGATCGTAGTGCGCCGCCTCGGCCTCGGTCGGCGCGGCCACCGCGCCAAGGTCGAGCCTGTGGCCGGGAACCGCGTGCATCTTCGGGGAATCGACTAGGCCGTAGCCGCGTACCCAGACGCTGTAGCCCGCTTCCGGCAGGTCGGGCAGGACGTAGCGGCCGGCATCGTCGGTGACGACGACCTTGATGAACCGGGTCGGCAGCTCGGTCGTTTCGGCAATCACCCAAACGCCAGCCTCGGGGCCTTTCGCGCCCGTCACCACGCCGCCGATATCGGAGGTCCCGAGCTTGACCGCCGCGACGGGCGCGGCCGGTTGCGCGGATGCGACACCGGGCGCGCCTGCCAACAATGCCGCAACGGCTGTGCCCACCAGGACGCTTGAAGCCAGGAGCTTTCTCGTCATGCCTTCTCCCTTGGCGGCCGAACTGCGTCGGCTTGCTGTCACCGCCCCTGCGCCGCAGGACGTTGCGGCACGAAAATAGTATGGAATCGCGGGCGCGGATAGATGGCGCAGAAGCCGGCAGGACCAAGCCTGGACAGGCCTGCGGCGAGCGTTCAATAGCTTTGGCATGGAGGCACCATGATCGACCTGGTCGTGCGCGGGGCGATGCTGCCCGACGGGTCCGGTCCCCTCGATGTCGGCATCACGGCAGGCCGCATTGCGGCGATCGCGCCCGGCCTGGCAACGGATGTTCCGGTGATCGAGGCCGGCGGCTGCCTGTTGGCGCCGGGCCTGGTGGAGACGCATTTCCACCTCGACAAGACCTGCATCATGGACCGCTGCACGCCCGACGCGGGCACGGTCGCCGAGGCGGTGCGGCTGACCGCGGCGGCCAAGCGGGGCTTCACGGCAAACGACATCCAGGCCCGCGGCCGCCGGGTGCTGGAGCGTGCGGTCGGCTGGGGCACCACCCGCATGCGCACCCACGTGGAGGTGGACCCGGGCATCGGCATGCTCGGCTTCGAGGGCGTGCAGGCCCTGGCGCACGAGTTCGCCTGGGCGATGGACATCGAGCTGTGCGTGTTCCCGCAGGAGGGGCTGATCAACAACCCGGGCACCGACGCCCTGCTGGTCGAGGGCCTGCGCCGTGGCGCGCGGGCGGTCGGTGCCGTGCCCTACGTCGACAGCGACCCGCGCGGGCAGATCGACCGCATCTTCGAAATCGCGCGCGAGTGGGACGTCGACATCGACATGCACCTCGACCTCGCCGACACGGTGGACGGGATGCAGGCGGAGTACGTCTGCCGCAAGACGGAGGCGTACGGCTGGGGCGGGCGCGTCGCTGTCGGCCACATGACGCAACTGTCGCTGCTGCCGCCGGCGCGGCTGGCGGCGTTGGCGGCGACCCTGGCGCGCGCCGGGGTGGCGGTGACGGTGCTGCCGGCGACGGACCTGTACCTGATGGGCCGCAACCATGACCATGCCGTGCCGCGCGGCGTGGTGGCCGCGGGGCCGCTGCGCGCGGCGGGCGTGACCTGCTCGATCGCCACCAACAACGTGCTGAACCCGTTCACGCCGTATGGCGACGCCAACCTGCTGCGCATGGCCAACCTGTATGCCAACGTCTGCCACGCCGCCCGGCCGGACGACCTCGCCGGCTGCCTGGACATGGTGACGACGGACGCGGCGCGGCTGCTGCGGGTGTCCGAGTATGGCGTGCGGGTGGGCGCGCCCGCCGACCTGGTGCTGCTGGACGCGCCCAGCGCCGCCGCGGCGGTGGCGGAGCTGGCGCAGCCGCTGTGGGGCATGAAGGGCGGCCGCCTGACCTTCGACCGCCCGCGCCCGGCGCTCGCCTGGCCGGAGCCGAGCTGATGGCCGCGTTCGTGCTGCGCCTGTCCTGCGCCGACCGCCCGGGGATCGTGGCGGCGGTGTCGGCGCACCTGTTCCAGAACGGCTACAACATCGTCGACGCCCAGCAATACGGCGAACCCGACAGCCGCCAGTTCTTCATGCGCATCGTGTTCGAGGCGTTGGCCCCCGGCGGCCACAATATCGCGGCATTGCGCGCCGGGTTTGACCCCGTGGCCGCCGAGTTCGCCATGGCCTGGACGCTGCGCGGCACCACGGAGCGGCGCCGCGTGATGCTGCTGGTGTCCAAGTTCGACCATTGCCTGCGGGATTTGCTGTACCGCTGGCGGATGGGCGAGCTGCTGATGGACGTCTCCGCCATCGTCTCCAATCACCCGCGCGAGACCTTCGCGCAGCTCGATTTCGACGACATCCCGTTCCATTACCTGCCGGTGACGCGCACCACCAAGCTGGAGCAGGAGACGCAGCTTTGGCACCTGGTGCAGGAGACGCGGACGGAACTGGTGGTGCTGGCGCGCTACATGCAGATCCTGTCGGATGGCCTGGCCGCCAAGCTGACCGGGCGCTGCATCAACATCCACCACTCGTTCCTGCCGGGCTTCAAGGGCGCCAGGCCGTACCACCAGGCGCACGAGCGCGGGGTGAAGCTGATCGGCGCGACCTCGCACTTCGTCACCGGCGACCTGGACGAAGGCCCGATCATCGAGCAGGACGTGGAGCGCATCAGCCACCGCGACACGCCCGACGACCTGGTGCGCAAGGGCCGCGACATCGAGCGGCAGGTGCTGTCCCGCGCGCTGCGCACGTACCTGGAGGACCGCGTCATCCTGAACGGCAAGCGGACCGTGGTGTTCAGCGGCTGAAACTCCTCCCTCGCGGAAAGGAGGGGTGGGTCACGACACGCATTTTGCGCGCGGCCCCCTCACCCCGGCCCTCTCCCGCGAGGGGAGAGGGAGAAGGACGCGTTACGTCTTGCGCGGCTTGCGTTCGTAGGTTTCCGGCTCCGGCGCCATCTTCGAGGCGACTTGCAGCAAGGCGGCGCGGGAGGAGACGTCCAGCCGCCGGTACGCCCGCAGCAGCGCCTCCTCGTCGCCCGCCAACAAACCCAGGCTGCCCTGGTCCTCCTGCAAGTACTCTTCCGGCACTGGTGCGTCCGGGTCCAGGCCGATCAGGTAGGACACGGAGGTCGCCAACGCCTCCGCCAGCTTGATCAGCCGCTTGCCGCGTGGCGGCGGCAGCGTAGCGTCCAGCAGGTTGTGGACCAGGGTGGCGGGCAGCCCTGCCACCCGGGCAACGTCATCGGGCGTCAGGCCGAGCCGGTCTAGCCGGCCCTGCACGCGGTCGGCGAACTCCGCGTCTCCGCTCACAACCCTTCCGCCGCAAGGATGCTCGGGATCGCGGACTTGATCTGGAAGTACCCACGCGTCGCGCGCGGCCACGCCAGGCTGTCCCACGACCGACGCACCCGGTGGCAGTCCGGCAGCGCCTGCGCCGAGGGGCCGACCGGCGCCCAGGCCGCCACTACCGGCAACCCCGCGTCCCAACCGGCCTGAAACGGCACGGCAGGGCAGCCGAAATGCGCGGCGGCACGGTCCAGCGCGTCCGCCAGCGCCGCTGCGTCGGCCTCGCGCACCTTCGCCACCGCATTGTCGGCGTGTGCCAGCAGGCCGCTGATGCGGGCGACGCGCACGCCGTCGAGCGGCAGGCTTTCCGGGTGCAGGTCGTCGACGTGCAGCAGCAACGCGGCCTCGCCCGCCGGCGCCGGGTGGGCAGGCGGCAACGGTATCGCCGAGGGGGAACGCTCCTCCTCTAGCGCGACGGGATCCTCGTTCAGGCCCGTCGGCGTATAGCGGCCGTCCGTGTAGCGGGCGATGTTCTCGGCCCGCGCCGCGTAGGCCTTGCCGCGCGTGTGCAGCCCGGCGACCCAGCGCCAGGACAGGGTGTTGCTCGCCGGGTCGCCATCGACCAGGTGACGGAAGAAGAAGTCGGCGCCCAACGCCCAGGGCAGGTTGAGGGTGAATATCCAAATCGAGGCGAACCACATGCGAGCGTGGTTGTGCAGCCAGCCGAACTCCACCAGCTCCCGCGCCCAATCGTCGAAGCATTCGATGCCGGTGCGCCCGGCGGTGGCGTCCTCCACCACCCGGCGCAGGCCGCTTTCGGTCGCGAGCCGGTTGCGGCCCTGGGCCACCAGCGCCTGGTAGTCCGTCCACAGCGAGGGCCGCGTCTCCAGATGCCCTTTGAAATAGCTGCGCCAGAATACCTCCTGCACCAGCTTATCCGCCTGCTCGCCATGCGCCGTCAGCGCGGCGGCGACGACTTCGCGCTCCAGCAGCAGGCGGCGGCGCAGATAGCGGGACAGGACGGTCGTGCTGGGATCGGCGTCCGGCCCCAGGTCGGCGTTGCGCCCGGCGGCGTAGGCGCGGCCAAGTTCGGGGACGATGGCGGCGAGACGGTCCAACCCGGCGGCGCGGGTCATGGGGAAAGTGCGGTTCATCGAGCGCAGATGGGTATTACCGGCGGTTTTACGGCTCGAAGAATGCGGCCAACTGGCCGGTTTTCATCTTGTCCGCCGCCGCATCGTCCGCCAACGCCTGATAGAACCTGGCGATGCCCTGGTAGATGTCCCGCGCCGCCGCGTCCTCGCCCGCGAAGTCGGCGATCTCCTGCATCTCGGCAACCCAGCGATAGGCCTTCGGGAACATGTCCGGCACCGAGCGCCGCAGCTGCGCCAGCAAGTTTGGCTGGCTCTGGGCCAACTCGGCGCGCAGGTCGGCGGCGCAACCGAACCGTGTCGCCGCCAGCATCATGGCGGAGGCACGCGGCACATGGCTCCCGATCATCGCGACTCGGGCGGCCAGGTCACCCTGTACGGACTCGATCGTGGAATATGCCGCCGCCATGCGCTTGCCCCTTTGCAAAGACGATGCGCCGCAAGCGGTAAACGACGGCTTAACCGACGCTCGTCGGCGGTCCCGCTTGACATGACGCCCTGCCTGCTTCTACGGGCGACGTTTGAGAGCGGCGACCTGTTCGCCGCTTTTGCATTTTC
>CAXSFF010000267.1:0-5471 GCA_964236035.1 uncultured Acetobacteraceae bacterium | reverse complement strand
GAAGTACGGCTCCAGCACCAGGCCGCGGCCGAACGCCTCGGCGACGACCATGGCCTCGACGGGGCCGCCCGCAAAGCCGCCCTGCGCCTCGCTGAACGGCAGGCCAAGCAGGCCGAGTTCGGCGAACTGCGCCCACAGCGCCCGGCTCCAGCCGTCCGGCTCGGCCATGTAGCCGCGACGCTGCTCGAAGCCGTAGCGGTCGGCGATGACGCGGTCGACACTGTCCTTCAGCAGGCGCTGGTCGTCGTTCAGGTCGAAGTCCATTAGGGTGTTCCTAAAGCAAGACAGAGTAGCTCCTCCTCCCCTTGCGGGAGGAGGCTGGGAGGAGGGGTGGCCACGCCAGCCACATGATGCGCGCGGCGACCCCTCTCCCCGGCCCTCTCCCGCAAGGGGAGAGGGAGAAGTTAGAAGCCGAGGATCGCCTTGGCGACGATGTTGCGCTGGATCTCGTTGGAGCCGCCGTAGATCGACACCTTGCGCCAGTTGAAATATGTCGGCGCCGCCTCGGCCGCGTAATCCGGGCCGATCGAGTTGGGGTCGTTGTCGCCCTCCGGCCCGACATGCGCGCGGTACGGCATCGCGTGCGGCCCGACCACCTCCATCAGCAGCTCCGTCGTCGCCTGCTGGATTTCCGAGCCCTTGAGCTTCAGGATCGACGACGCCGGGTTAGGCTTGCCCTTGGCGTGGCCGCGCTCGTCCGCCACCACGCGGAGTTGGGTCAGCTCCAATGCCTTCAGCTCGATCTCGATGGCGGTCAGCTTCTCGCGGAAGCGGGGGTCGTCGATCATCGGCCGCCCGTCGACCCGCTCCAGCCTGGCCAGCTCGCGCAGGCGCAGCAGCCGCGCCTTCGACACGCCGACGCGGGCGATCCCCGTGCGCTCGTTGCCGAGCAGGAACTTGGCATAGTCCCAACCCTTGTCGACCTCGCCCACCAGGTTTTCCGCCGGCACGCGGACGTTGTCGAACCAGACCTCGTTCACTTCGCGGCCGCCGTCGATGGTCTGGATCGAGCGCACCGTGACGCCCGGCGTCCTCATGTCGATCAGGATGAAGCTGATGCCCGCCTGCTTCTTGGCGGCGCCGTCGGTGCGCACCAGGCAGAAGATCCAGTCGGCGTGCTGCGCCAGCGTGGTCCAGGTCTTCTGGCCGTCCACCACCCACTCGTCGCCGTCGCGGCGCGCCGTGGTGCGCAGGGCGGCCAGGTCCGAGCCGGCGCCGGGTTCGCTGAAGCCCTGGCACCACCAGATGTCGAGGCTGGCGGTGGCCGGCAGGAAGCGCTGCTTCTGCGCCTCGCTGCCGAACTGCGCGATCACGGGGCCGACCATGCTGGTGTTGAACGCGAGCGGCGCCGGCACGGACGCCGTCTGCATCTCGTCGAGCCAGATGTAGCTCTGCACGGAGGTCCAGTCCTTGCCGCCCCATGCCACCGGCCAGTGCGGCACGGCGAGGCCGGCGTCGTTCATCGTCCGCTGGACGGTGACCAGGTCCTGCTTGGAGACGTGCTCGCCACGGGCCGCGCGGGTACGGATTTCGGCGGGGATTTCAGTGCGGAAGAAGCGCCGCATCTCGTCGCGGAAGGCGCGCTCGTCAGGCGTGTAGTTCAGGTCCATAGGATCAGCCTTGCACGGGTTGAAGGGCTTTGGTCGCTTCCGCGTCCGCCAGCTCCTTGCGCGACAGCTTGCCGACGGCGGTGCGCGGCAGGGCGTCGCGGAACTCGACCGCGGCCGGCATCTCGTGGCGTCCGACCTTGTCGGCGAGAAAGCCGCGCAACGCGTCGAGGCTGAACGGCTCGGCGCCGTCACGCAGCTTGATGAACGCCTTGGCCGCCTGCCCGCGATAATCGTCGGGGATGCCGACGACGGTGCACTCCTCGACCGCCGGATGCTCGTAGATGGCGTCCTCGATCAGCCGCGGGTAGACGTTGAAGCCGCCGGAAATGATCATGTCCTTCAGGCGGTCGATCAAGGTGAACTGACCCGCCGCATCCATGACGCCGATGTCGCCGGTCAGGAAGAACCCGTCTACGAAGGCTTGGGCGGTCTCCTCCGGGCGACGCCAGTAGCCGGCGGTGACGTTGCGGCCGCGGATGCGTATCTGCCCCGTCTCGCCGATCGGCAGCACGCGCGCCGGGTCGTCGAACGCGGCGATGTCCATCTCGATCCCCGGCAGCGGCAACCCGATCGCGCCCGGCGTCATCGCCTGGTCCGGCAGCAGGGTGGTACCCGCCGGCGACGTCTCCGTCATGCCCCAGCCGCCGCCGACCCGGCGCCCCGTCAGCGCCTCGAAGCGTTGCGCCACCTCCACCGGCAGCGCGGCGCCGCCGGAGCTGGCCAGCCGCAGCGACGACAGGTCGCGTTGGTCGATCCCGGAGTGCGTGGCGAGGGCGATGAACATGGTCGGCACCCCGGGGAAGATGGTGGCGCGCCGGGTCTCGATGTCGTCCAGCGTCGTCGCCGGGTCGAAGCGCAGCCGCAGCAGGATTTCGACGCCGTTGCGGACGGCGCGCAGCAGCACCGTGGTCAGCATGTAGATGTGGAACAGCGGCAGCACGCCGATCACGCGGTCGCCCGGCTGCCAGCCGCGCCCGACCCCGGCGTGGCCGATGTCGTAGGAGGACACGGCGGCGGTGAGGTTGGCGTGGGTCAGCATGGCCGCACGCGGCAGCCCCGTGGTGCCGCCGGTGTATTGCAGCACCGCGATGTCCTCGGGATCGGCGCTCGGCCACGCGTGCGTTGGCTCCGCCTGGATCGCGTCGAACGCCAGCGCGCGCGGGTCCGGCGGGATCGGCAGCGTCGGCGGCCCCTGCCCCCACGCGGCGTCCTCGCCCACCACCAGGTGGTCGAGCAACCCGTCGGCCAGCAATTGTCCCGCTTGCGGCAGCATGTTCGCGAAGTCGGGCGCCACCAGCGTCCGCGCCCCGCTGTCGGCGAGCTTGCGCGCCAACGCCCGCACGGGGTCGAGCGGGCTGAGATGCACCACCCGCCCCCCTGCCCGCAGCACGGCGAAGAACACGATGGGATGGTACGGCACGTTCGGCAGATACAGCGCCACGGCATCGCCGGGCTTCACACCCAGGCGCTGCAACCCCGCCGCCGTGCGGTCGACCCGGCGGCCGAACTCGCGGAAGCTCATCTGTCGGTCACGGAACTCGATCAGCGGCTTGTCGCCGTGCCTCGCCACCGCCGCATCCAGCATCGCCGTCAGCGTCGTGATCTCAAGCGGCGCGTCCCATGCCAGGCCCGCCGGGTACGATGCCTCCCACGCGAACGGGCGGCTCATGCCGCGTCGGGCTTGGTCTGGGTGGCGAACCCTGCCCCGGCCATCGCCAAGTCGCGCAGCAGCTTGGCGGGACGCAGGCTGTCGTCGCCCGTGCCGTCGGCATAAGCGTCGAGCCGCCGCGCGATGTGCGCCAGGCCCACGGCGTCGGCGTAGTGCATCGGGCCGCCGGTGAAGGCGGGCCAGCCGTAGCCGTTGATCCAGATCACGTCGATGTCGGAGGCGCGGGCGGCAATGCCCTCCTCCAGGATGCGGGCGCCCTCGTTGATCATGGGATACAGCATGCGCTCGCCGATCTCCGCGTCCGCCACGGCGCGCGGGGCCACGCCGGCCTGGCGTTGCGCCTGCGCGATGATCTCTGCGACGGCCGGGTCGGGGGCAGGCGTGCGGCCGTCGTAACGATAGTAGCCCGCGCCCGTCTTCTGGCCGAACCGCCCGGCCTCGCACAGCGCGTCGGCGATCGGCGACACGGCGCCGCGGCCCTGGCGGATGCGCCAGCCGACGTCGAGCCCGGCCAGGTCGCCCATCGCGTACGGCCCCATCGGGAAGCCGAACCGCGTCAGCACGGCATCGACCTGCTCCGGTGCCGCGCCCTCCAGCAGCAGCCGCTCGGCCTGTTGCGAGCGCCGGTTCAGCATGCGGTTGCCGACGAAGCCGTCGCACACGCCGACCACGGCGGCGGTCTTGCCGATCAGCCGCGCGACTGCCAGCGCGCGCGCCAACGCCTCGTTGGAGGTCTCGCGCCCGCGCACGACCTCCAGCAGCTTCATCACGTTGGCCGGGCTGAAGAAGTGCATGCCCAGCACGTCCTGCGGGCGCTCCGTGAAGGCGGCGATGGCGTCCACGTCCAAGGTCGAGGTGTTGGTCGCCAGCAGCGCGCCCGGCTTGGCGACGGCGTCGAGCTTGGCGAACACCTCGCGTTTGACGGCCATGGTCTCGAACACCGCCTCGATGACCATGTCGGCCTCGGCGGTGGCGGCGTAGTCGGTGGTGGCGGTGAACAGCGCCATCCGCCGGGCCAGCTCCGCCTCGCTCAGGCTGCCGCGGCTCACGGCGATGCGGTAGTTCTTCGCCACCGCCGCCATGCCGCGGTCGAGGCCGTCCTGCGCGGCCTCGATCAGGGTCACGGGAATGCCGGCGTTGGCGAAGCACATCGCGATGCCGCCGCCCATGGTGCCGGCGCCGATCACGGCCGCCCGCTGCACGGGCGCGCCCTTCAGGCCGGCGGGCATCCCGGGCACCTTCTGCGCCTCCCGCTCGGCAAAGAACACGTGGCGCAGGGCCCGGCTTTGCTCGCCGGCGACCAGGTCCACGAACAGCCTGCGCTCCAACGCCAGGCCCTCGTCGAACGGCAGGCCGATGGCGGCGCGTACCGCCTCGACACAGGCGGCCGGCGCGCGCTGGCCGCGGGCGCGTTGCAGCAGCGGTCCCACGGCGTCGTCCAGCGCCGCCGGGTTGGCGCGGATCTCCGCCAGCCTGTCGTCGCGGTCGCGCACGCGGACCAACGGCAGGCCGATCTTGCCCCGCGCGAACGCCACCGCCGCCGCGATGTCGTCGCAGATGGCGTCGATCAGGCCGTCCGCCTGTTCCGCCGTCACCGGGCTGCCGGTCGCAATCATCTTCACCGCCGCCACGGGGCCGATCAGCCGCGGCAGCCGCTGCGTGCCGCCGGCGCCGGGCAGGATGCCGAGCTTCACCTCCGGCAACCCAAGCTTCGTGCCCGCCGCCGCGACCCGGTAGTGGCAGCCCAGCGCCAACTCCAGCCCGCCGCCCAGCGCCAGCCCGGCCATCGCCGCGACCACGGGGCGGTCGAACCCCTCGACGGCGGCGATCACCTCCCGCAAGTGCGGCGCGACCGGGGGCTTGCCGAACTCCGTGATGTCGGCGCCGGCGGAGAACGCGCGCCGGCTGCCGGTCAGCACCACGGCCCTTGCTGCCGGCGGCAGCGCGTGCAGCGCCGCGACCAGGGCCTTGCGCAGGGCATGGCCAAGCGCGTTCACTGGCGGGTTCTGCAGCGTGACGACGGCGACATCATTATGCAGGGCGACGTCGATCAACGGGCTCATGGCTGGTCCGCCCCGGTTGCCGGCGCTGGTCCGGACGTTGTGCATTCTTGTTAGCCACGATACTGGCGCTGGGGTATCCTGCAGGTCAATGGCGGCCCCGTTCGCCCGCATCAACGAGGTGGCCTTGAC
>CAXSFF010000266.1:0-5489 GCA_964236035.1 uncultured Acetobacteraceae bacterium | reverse complement strand
GGCGCAGCCGTTCCGCATGCTCGCCCATAACGGCGAGATCAACACGATCAGCGGCAACACCAACTGGATGCGCAGCCACGAGACGCGGCTGTCCGACCCGGCGATCGACCCCTACATCGACGACCTCAAGCCCGTGATCCAGGCCGGCAGCAGCGACACGGCGGCGCTTGATGCCGTGTTCGAGCTGCTGGTCCGCGCCGGCCGCGACGCGCCGATGGTCAAGGCGCTGATGATCCCCGCCAGCATCAGCGTCGACGCCACCATGAAGCAGTCGCACAAGGACATGTTCGCGTACTGCAACGCCGTCATGGAGCCGTGGGACGGCCCTGCCGCCGTCGCCGCGACCGACGGCCGCTGGATGGTCGCCGGGCTGGACCGCAACGGGCTGCGTCCGCTGCGCTACAGCATCACCGCCGGGCACCTGCTGGTGGTCGGCTCCGAGGCCGGCATGGTCAAGTTCGACGAGCGCGAGGTGCTGGCCAAGGGCCGCGTCGGCCCCGGGCAGTCGATCGCCGTGGACCTCGACGCCGGGCGCTTCTACGGCGACGAGGAGGTCAAGGACATGCTGGCCGGCCGGCACGACTACGCCGCCTGGACCAAGCGCGTCACCCCGATCGACCGCATCATCAAGACCAATGCGTCCGAGCCAACCATGTTCGCCGGCGAGGAACTGCGCCGCCGTCAGCTCGGCGTCGGCATGACGCTCGAGGAACTGGAGATGATCCTGCACCCGATGGTGGAGGACGGCGCGGAGGCGGTCGGCAGCATGGGCGACGACACCCCGCTCGCCGTGCTGAGCGAGCGCTACCGCGGGCTGCAGCACTATTTCCGGCAGGCGTTCAGCCAGGTCACCAACCCGCCGATCGACAGCCTGCGCGAGAGCCGGGTGATGTCGCTGAAGACCCGGCTCGGCAACCTCGGCAACGTGCTGGACGAGGACAGCGGTCAGTGCGACCTGCTGCAACTGGAAAGCCCCGTGCTGAGCACCGCCGAGTTCGCGGCGATGCGCGACTTCATGGGCGCGCATGTTTGCGTGATAGACTGCACGGTTCCCGTCGACGATGTCCACGGCATCGACCTGCGCGCGGGGGTGGAGCGCATCCGGCGCGAGGCTGAGGAGGGCGTGCGCGCCGGCTGCACCCACATCATCGCCAGCGACGAGCACCAGGGGCCGGGCAGGGCGCCGATCCCGATGATCCTGGCAACCGCCGCCATCCACACGCACCTGATGAAGCAGTCGCTGCGCACCTTCACCAGCCTCAACATCCGCTCCGCCGAGTGCGTCGACGTGCATGGCTTCGCCGTGCTGATCGGCGTCGGCGCCACCACCATCAACGCCTACCTGGCGCAGGAAAGCATCGCCGACCGCCACCGCCGCGGCCTGTTCAGCACGGCGACGGTCGAGGAGTCGGTGCGCAAGTACAAGAAGGCGATCGACAAGGGCCTGCTGAAGACGATGTCCAAGATGGGCATCAGCGTCATCAGCTCGTACCGCGGCGGCTACAACTTCGAGGCGATCGGCCTGTCGCGCGCCCTGGTCGCCGAGTTCTTCCCGGGCATGCAGTCGCGCATCAGCGGCATCGGCATCCCCGGCATCGCCCGCACCGTGCTGGCGCTGCACCAAACGGCGTGGGACGAGGAGGTGGTCAGCCTCCCCGTCGGCGGCATCTACAAGCTGCGCCGCTCCGGCGAGGCGCACGCGTTCGAGGGCAGCCTGATCCACACGCTGCAGACCGCCGTCTCGAACGAGAGCTTTCAGACCTACATGCGCTACAGCGAGGGCGTGCGGCGGCAGGCGCCGATCGCCCTGCGCGACCTGCTGGACTTCCGCCCCGGGCGCACGCCGATCCCCGTCGACGACGTGGAAAGCATCACGGAAATCCGCAAGCGGCTGATCGCGCCGGCGATCTCGCTGGGCGCGTTGAGCCCGGAGGCGCACGAGACGCTGGCGATTGCGATGAACCGCATCGGCGCGCGCAGCGACACCGGCGAGGGCGGCGAGGACCCGGAGCGCTTCAAGCCGCGCGAGAACGGTGACAACGCCAACTCCGCCATCAAGCAGATCGCCTCCGGGCGGTTCGGCGTCACCGCCGAGTACCTGAACGCCTGCCGGGAGATCGAGATCAAGATCGCCCAGGGCGCCAAGCCGGGCGAGGGCGGCCAGTTGCCTGGGTTCAAGGTCACGGAGCTGATCGCCAAGCTGCGGCACAGCACGCCTGGCATCACCTTGATCAGCCCGCCGCCGCACCACGACATCTACTCGATCGAGGATCTGGCGCAACTCATCTATGACCTGAAGCAGATCAACCCGGATGCGTTGGTGTGCGTGAAGCTGGTCGCGCGCAGCGGCATCGGCACCATCGCCGCGGGCGTGGCGAAGGCGAAGGCGGACGCGATCCTGATCTCCGGCCATTCCGGCGGCACGGGGGCCAGCCCGCAGACCTCGGTGAAGTACGCCGGCGCGCCGTGGGAGATGGGGCTGACGGAGGCGCACCAGGTCTTGATGCTGAACCGGCTGCGCCACCGGGTGCGGCTGCGCACCGACGGCGGCATCAAGACGGGACGCGACGTGGTGATCGCCGCCATGCTGGGCGCCGAGGAGTTCGGCATCGGCACGGCGAGCCTGGTGGCGATGGGTTGCATCATGGTGCGGCAGTGCCACAGCAACACCTGCCCCGTCGGCGTGTGCAGCCAGGACCCGACGTTGCGCGCCAAGTTCGAGGGCACGCCGGAGAAGGTCATCAGCCTGTTCAGCTTCGTCGCGGAAGAGGTTCGCAACATCCTGGCCAGCCTGGGCTTCCGCCGCCTGACCGACGTGATCGGCCACACCGAGCTGCTGCACCAGGTCAGCCGCGGCTCCGCCTGGCTCGACGACCTCGACCTCAACCCGTTGCTGGTGCAGGCCGATCCGGGCGGGCATGCGCGCTACTGCACGCTGGAGGGCCGCAACGAGGTGCCGGAGACGCTCGACGCCGAGATGATCGCCGACGCCGGGCCGCTGTTCGCGCGGCGCGAGAAGATGCAGTTGCAGTACAACATCCGCAACACGCACCGGGCGATCGGCACCAAGCTGTCGTCCCGCATCACCCGGCAGTACGGCATGACGGGGCTGGCGCCGAACCACGTCACGGTGCGGCTGCGCGGCTCCGCCGGCCAGTCGCTGGGCGCGTTCGGGGTGCAGGGCCTGAAGCTCGACGTGGTGGGCGATGCCAACGACTATGTCGGCAAGGGCCTGTCCGGGGCGACCATCGTGGTGCGCACAGCGCCGTCGTCTTCGTTGCTGAGCCAGCACAACACCATCATCGGCAACACCTGCCTGTATGGCGCCACGGCGGGCAAGCTGTTCGCGGCAGGGCAGGCGGGCGAGCGGTTCGCCGTGCGCAACTCCGGCGCCGACACGGTGATCGAGGGCTGCGGGTCGAACTGCTGCGAGTACATGACGGGCGGCAGGGTTGTGGTGCTGGGCGCGGTCGGCGACAACTTCGGCGCCGGGTTCACGGGCGGCATGGCGTTCATCTACGACCCGGAGCAGATGTTCGAGCAGCGCGTCAACCCGGAAAGCCTGAATTGGCAGCGCATCGCGCACCCGCATTGGGAGGGCGTGCTGCGCGAGCTGATCGAGGCGCACGTGCGGGAGACCACCAGCAAGTATGCCGCCGGGCTGCTGATAGACTGGCAGCAGACGCTGGGAGCGTTCTGGCAGGTGGTGCCGAAGGGTTATGCCCAGTACCTGGCGGCGCCGTTGACGGAACAGGCGGAGGAACGTCGCGCCTGATCTGCGGTAAACCGTTGGCGGGTGGCGATGCGGGTGCCATAAGCGCTCGCTATGCGCTTGCTCTATCACCTGCCGCTGTCGCCGTTCTCCCGCAAGGTCCGCCTGGTGCTGGCGGAGAAGCGCCTGCCGTTCGAGTTGCGGATGGAGAAGCCGTGGGAACGGCGGCCGGAGTACCTGGCGCTGAACCCGTCCGGCACGGTGCCGACCCTGGTCGAGGAGAACGGGCTGGCGGTGCCGGATTCCGGGGTGATCTGCGAGTACCTGGACGAGGCGTATCCTGATACCCCGATCATGGGCCACACCCTGGCCGACCGGGTGGAGGTGCGGCGGCTGGTGTCGTGGCTGGACGGCAAGTTCGCCCATGAGGTGACACGCAATCTGTATGGCGAGAAGATCATCAAGCGGCTGTCGGGCGCCGGGCAACCGGATGCGGCGGCGTTGCGGGTGGGCTTCGCCAACCTGAAGAGCCACCTGGTCTACATCGGCTGGCTCGCGGAGACCCGGCGTTGGCTGGCCGGCAACGCGCTGTCGCTGGCGGATTTGGCGGCGGCGTCGCACTTGTCCGCGCTCGACTTCATCGGAGCGGTTGATTGGGAAGCGTCACCGGCTGCGCGCGAATGGTATGCCAGAGTGAAGTCCCGCCCCTCGTTCCGCGCCATCCTGGCCGACCGGGTGCTCGGCGTGACGCCGCCGCCGCACTACGCCGACCTGGATTTCTGACGCCTGACAGGCCGGCTTGAGAGGCGCGGAGCTGGCTGGCAGACGCGGTCAGGAACAGGCCGCTGACCGCTGCCAGCGTTGCGATCAGGGCGACATGCTCGCCGACCGCCTCGCCTGGTCAAATCGCGCAGCCGCCTCCGGCAGTCAGACCACAGCACCCTGCGTCATGGCTGCTCTCGACGCCTTGGGCACCCGAACCAAGCCAGCCAAGCCGTGATCGAAGCCGTCATCCAGGGCCGCCAGCCGCTCGGAGCCGCCAGCAAGATGCCGTTTATTGCTGTCTTGCTAGGCTAATTTCTCACCATACAATAAAACATGCTTGCATTCAGAGCCGAAAAACCATAATATGGCATCAAGGAGGATTTCTTTATGCTTACCACCGTTCAAGCCAGCGCCTACCTGCACCACATCAAGCTGCTCAGCCCGAACCCAGCCGCGCTGGCTGATTTCTACGGTGCTGCCATGGACATGACGGTGCAACGCCGGGATGGTGAATTCCTCTGCACCGGCCCCGCCCGCCGCCTGCTGATCAGCGAGGGGCCAGCCAAGACCCTCGGCTTCGGCGCGTTCGCCGTGCGCGATGCCGACGCGCTGGAGGCCATGCACGCCCGCGCCGAGCAGGAGGGCCTGGCCCCCGCGCCATTCGCCGGGTCGCTGTTCAAGCCGGGAGCGTTCTCCGTCAACGACCCGGACGGCAACCGCGTCGTGTTCGGCCTCGGTGTCGAGCAGGCGCCGACCCGCGGCATCCGCGGCCCCACCCAGCACCTCACGCTGGCCACCGGCGACGTCGACGCCATCGAGGGGTTCTACGCTGGCAAGCTCGGCTTCGCGGTGTCCGACCGCGTGGTGAACGACGAGGGCCTCACCACGACGTGCTTCATGCGCTCCAACCACGAGCATCACAGCCTCGCCTGCTTCTTCCACAACACGCCCGGCGAGCCGCAGAACGGACTCGACCACCACTCCTACGAGGCCGGCGAGTGGGACACCATCC
>CAXSFF010000265.1:0-5489 GCA_964236035.1 uncultured Acetobacteraceae bacterium | reverse complement strand
GCGACAGCATCCTGGCGGCGCCGCTGGTGATCGAGATCGCCCGCGTGCTGGACCTCGCCAAGCAACGCGGCAAGGGCGGCATCCAGGAACAGCTCGGTATCTTCTTCAAGGCGCCAATGACGCCCGCGGGCAGGCGCGAGGAGCATTCCTTCCCCGTGCAGGAGCGCAACCTGCTGGACTGGCTGAACGCGGCCTGATGGACGGCGCTTCCAGCCTCAACGCGTCGTTGGGGTCGTTCACGCCGCTGGCCATCGAACTTGGCGACCTCAAGCGCATCCGTGATGCCTCGTCGCCGGACAGTCTGGCCGTGCGGCTGTTCCGCAGGGCATGGGGCGAGATCGCCGCCGGGCACGACCCGGCGGTGACGGCCATGGCGGTCACGGCCGATGCGGTGGTGGCGACACGCCTAGGCGGCATTACCCGGGCCGTGTTGCTGGCCAGCGGCGTCGATGCCGCGGAAGTCGGCTGGGTGCTGGACCGCGGCCTTGATGAGCATGCCGGGTTGCTGCACCCGTCTGCGTTGGCGGCGTTGCGACAGGCGGTCGGCGAAGATCATGCGCCGCGTCCAGCCCCTCTGTTCGCCGAGGCGCTGATCCGGCAGCCACGCGCCGGGGCCACCTGCCCCGGCAAGCCGCGCATCATCCTGGAGCCGCCGGAGAACCACGGCGAGCACTGCCTGGTGGTCGCCGTGCTGGGCGTGGTGCTGGCGTCGCACTACGGCGCCGACCCGGCGACCGTGTTCCTGGCCGGGCTGGCGCATCACCTGCACAACGCCACGCTGCCTGATAGCGGCTTTGCCGGTGAAATCCTGCTCGGCGACGCGCTCGGCCCGCTGATGCGCCGCCTGTTCGATCGCGAACTTGCGACCTTGCACCCCGCGGTCGCGCAAACCGTCGGCGCGGCCCTAGCCACCATCGGCGACGCCGACACCCCCGAGGGCCGCGCGTTCAACGCCGCCGACGTGATCGACCGGGTGTTGCAGATGCGGCAATACGACCGCGTCGCCGCCTTCACCGTGGACCAGGCGCTGGATGACCTGAACCTGGTGCATGCCGGGCCGTTGCAGGCGTTCCACCAAACTGTCTTGCAGGAAGCAGGCCTGCCGTGATGCTGCGCAGCCCGGTCACGCGCCAACCCCTCGCGCCGGACGGGCATGCGCTGACAGCGCCTGGCGAACGGTGGCCGGTGATCGACGGCATCGCCTTCCTGCGCGCCGACCGCCGCGCGCTGGCCGACGCCGCGCTGGCGGCGCTGGATGGCGGCGATGCCGAGACCGCCCTGATGCTGCTGCTGGGCGACCAGGACTGCTGGGCACGCACGCCGCCGCCCTCCGAGGCCGCCCGCCGCGAGGCGATCCGCCGCCGCGACGCGCTGTCGTTCCGCGCCGCGATGGAGTTGCTGGCGTTCGGCCCCGTCGGCACCTATTTCGCCCATCGCTGGTCCGACCCGACCTTCCTGTCCGGCCTCGCCTTGGCCCAGTCGCATTGGCCCGCGCCGCGCCGGGTGTTCGAGCTGGCGTGTGGCGCCGGGCATTTTTTGCGCGCGTTCGCTGGGCAAGCGAATGCCGTTGCAGGTGGCGACCTGGTGTTCGCCAAACTATGGCTAGCGCGGCATTTCGTGGCGCCGGCGGCCGAGTTGGTGTGTTTCGACGCCGCCGCGCCGTGGCCGCTGGAGGATGCGTCCGCCGACCTGGTGTTCTGCCACGACGCGTTCTACTTCCTCCCGGACAAGCCGCACGTCGCCGCTGAGATGCATCGAGTGGCCCCCGTCATGCTGGTTGGGCATGCCCACAACGCCCTGGTCGAGACGCTGTCCTCCGGCGCGCCGCTGGACCCGGCGGGCTACGCCGCCCTGTTCCCCGGCTGCACCCTGTACGATGACCGGGAGATGACGGCGGCGATGATCGCGGACCGGGTGCCGCATGCCGTGTCCGCCGATGGCTTGCACGATGCGCCGGCGGTGACGCTGGCGTCCGGAACCGCGGCGGGATTGGCGGCGGGTCCATTGACGATGCCTGCGCCAGGCGTCCCGTTGCGGCGCAACCCCCTCTATGATGGTGGCCGCATCGCTTGGCCATCGGAGCGCTACCAGGCAGAGTACGGCGGCTTGGCCACCTATCCGTTCAGCATGGACGCACCCGAGTCGGCACTTGCCGGCGCCGATGCGCAGGTCGATGCGATGGCGCGGGACCGCGTGTTGCTCGACCTGCCGGAGCGTTGGTGATGCCCGTCCGCTGGGGCATCGCCGGTTGTGGCTGGGTGGCGCGAGACTATGTGGCACCGGCGATCGTGGCCTCGGCGAACGGACGGCTGGCCGCATTGTTCGACCCCTCCGCTGCCTCGCTCGCCGGCATGGCCGCACAGTTTCCGGATGCAGTCCCGCACGGCGAGCTGTCCGGATTTTTCAGGGACATCGACGCCGTCTACATCGCCGCGCCCAACGACGCCCATCGCGCGCTGGTCGAGACCGCCGCCGCCGCCGGGGTGCCCGTGCTGTGCGAGAAGCCGATGGCCACCAGTTTAGCTGACGCGCAGGCCATGGTCGCCGCTTGCGCCCGCGCCGGGGTGCTGTACGCGACGGCGTTCGACCAGCGCTTCCACCCCGCCCACCAGCACCTCGCGACCCTGGTGGCCGGCGGCGCGCTCGGCACGGTGACGGCTTTGCGCATCGTGTATTGCTGCTGGGTCGGGGCGGATTTTGCCGGCGACAATTGGCGCATCGACCCGGCGCGGGCCGGCGGCGGGGCGCTGATGGACCTGGCCCCGCACGGCCTCGACCTGGCCGCGTTCCTGCTCGGCGACCGGTTGACCAGCATCGCCGCCATGGGCCAGTCGCGCGTGCACCGCTACGCCGTCGAGGACGGCGCGATGCTCACCGCCGCGTGCGCATCCGGCGCGCTGGTGCAGATGCACGTCGCCTACAACTGCCCCGAGACGCTGCCGCGGCGGCGGCTGGAGATCGTCGGCACCGGCGGCCAGGCCATCGCCATCGACACCATGGGGCAGACCCCTGGCGGCATCCTGGAGGTGATCGATGCCGCGACCGGCAGCACCCGCCGCATCGACATCCCGAACGCCGAACGCTCGCCGTTCCTGAACCAGGTCGAGGCGTTCGCGGCCGCTGTCCAGGGCGCCCCGTTCGCGTTTTCGCCGCAGCACGACCTGATGATCATGGATCTGGTGATGCGCGCCCAGAGCCAGATCCAGCCGGAATTGCATGATGCCGCTTAGCCCGTTCGCCTGCACCAACTGCGGCCATTGGCAGCGTTATTTCGCCGTGCCGCCGCACTGCCCGATCTGCTTGGACGTACGCAACGACCTGCCGGCCGATGGCTGGGAGTTCCTGGCCCCGGAACAAGTGGCGCCTAAGCTCGAACACCATTGGCGCGAGGCGATCCCCGGCGTGTGGGAGTTCTGGTCGACGCCGCGGTTCGGGCTCGACAGCCACGGCTGGCTGCTGACCTATCCCGACGGCAACGTCGCGTTCGAGGCAGCGCCATATTACAACGATGCCCAACTGGCGCAGATCGAGGCGCTCGGTGGCATCAAGGTGCTGGCCGCCTCGCACCCGCATGGCTACGGCGCGCTATACCAGTTGCAGGACCACTTCCATCCGGCGTTGCTGATCCAGAAGGACGACTTGGAATGGACCAAGGCGTTCCGGGTGACGCTGCCGTATGACGAAACCTTCGAGATCAGGCCTGGCCTGACGCTGCACCACACGGGCGGGCACTACGAAGGCCATTCCGTGCTGCATGACGCCGAGCGCCGGGCGGTGTTCGCTGGCGACGCCTTGAAGATCGACTTCGATCCCGACGGCAGCGCGGCGCGGATTTCCTGCCATAAGGCCTATCATAAGCAAATCCCGCTCAGCCGCGACGAGGCCAGGCGCTATCGGCAGGTTTTCGAGACACTGGATTTCACCAGCGTGTTCACCCCGTTCGAACACGCCACCGACACCAGCACCAAAGCAGCGCTGGCGCTGCTCGACGAGGTAATCGCTGGCCCGCCGTTCACCTCCCCGATCCCGATCCAGCGATGAACCATTTTCTCCCTTCCGACCTGCCGGACGCCGCCGCCGCGTACATCGAGTCGATGCCGGAAGGGAGGGTCGAGTTGTTCAGCCTGACGCCGCTCGACGTTACGGGCGTGCCTTGCTGGAACGCGATCTTTCTTAACCAGGACGGCACCAAGTTCCACGGCGTGGTGCCGCACGGCGTCGGCTACGGCACCACGGACGCCGAGGCGATCGTCGGCACCACCGGCGAACTTGCGGAGGCCGTGCATTCCGCCGGCGCCATCGCGCGATTCCGCCGCCGCACCGGCAGCTACGCGGCGCTGGCGGCCGAACTCGGCGCCCGCGGCATCGCCGATCCGCTGACGCTGTGCCTGCCCGCCGGCAGCCCCGTCGGCCACGACACCGTCATGGAATGGGTGCCGGCGCAGCGCTGGCCCGGCGGCGGCGCCGTGCTGGTGCCGACGGAGATCGCTGCCTGCTCGGTCGGCGACCTCACGCCCGGCTACCAGCCGTTCACCACGCCGATCACCAACGGCCTCGGCGCTGGGCCGACGCTCGACTTCGCCATCGGCCACGGCATCTGCGAGCTGCTGCAACGCGACGGCAACGGCGTCGGCTTTCGCGCCATGGACCGCGGCATCGTGCTGGACCTGGGCGACGGCCCGGCCGACCCGCGCACCCGGGCGCTGCTCGACCGCCTGGACGCGCTCGGCATCGAGGTGGTGCCGAAGTTCGCTAGCAATGAGTTCGGCGTCGCCGGAGTGTACTGCGTCGGTGCGGAACGCAGCGCGCGGGCGCCGTTCCCGATCATGGTCACCGCCGCCGGCGAGGCCGCTTCGGTCGACCGCGAGCAGGCGCTGCGCAAATCGTTGTTCGAGTTCGCCGCCGCGCGGGTGCGCAAGATGTTCAGCCATGCGCCGTTGGAGGCGATCGCCCGCATCGCGCCGCCGGGCTACCTGGAGCGTTTCCGCGGCTATCACTCGCTGGTCGGCGAGGAGAGCCGGGCGTTGCGCGCCATGACCGATTGGTGCGCGCTCGACCAGGACGCATTGCGCGGGTTGTTGGCCGATACGGTGCTTTCGCGGCGCGAGGCCATGGCGTTCGCCGACCTGCCGACCTGGGACGGCCCGCTGTCCGGCACGCCGCTGGTCGCCGAACTGGCGCAGCGGTTCGCCCGCGAAGGCATGGAAATCCTGTTCGTCGACTTCTCGCCCGCCGGGTCGAAGGATGTGCATGTCGTGAAGGCGATCGTCCCGGGGCTTGAGGTCGAGACCATGAGCTACCACCGCATCGGCGAGCGCGGCGTGCGCAAGCTGATCGAGCGCGGCAGCCGATTGGCGGGCATCGGCGCGCCGCCGCCGGGTGCGGCGCCCGTACCGTTGCCACCGGGTGCGGCGGAGCGGCTCGGCGGCCCGGCCTGGCTCGACACGGCGGAGATCGACCGCATCGTGGGCCAGTTGTATCCGCTGTAC
>CAXSFF010000264.1:0-5508 GCA_964236035.1 uncultured Acetobacteraceae bacterium | reverse complement strand
TGAGACGGCCGTAGGTGGCGGCCATGAAGGCGGCGCCCTGCTCGTGCCGGGTCAGCACCAGCTTGATGGACGAGCGGCGCAGGCTTTCGACGACGTCGAGGTTTTCCTCGCCGGGGACGCCGAAGATGCGGTCGACCCCTTCGTTCTCCAGTGCGGCGACCAGCAGGTCGGAACCTTTGGGCATGGCGGTTTCCCTTTTGTGCCAGACTTGGGTGCCAGGCGTGGCGTCATCTTGGGCATCTTGCACGATGTGCGGCACCGATGATACGCAGCCTATCGTTTCTGGCGCAAACCGAAGCCATGCAGGGCCGTGGGTCGGTTCGGCTCGCTCAGCTCGAATAAGCTGGCAGGCGAGCCAGCAGGGCCCGTTTGCCTGTTCGTCAATCAAGGTGTCCGCTTTGACATCCGGCGTCCAGGGTTGACGGAGACCGGAGGTGCCTGCCTGAGGTTGGTTCGATGGACAGGCCAGCCAGTCCGGTCACGGGTGGTTCGACGGACGCCGTGAGGTCCGGTACCGGTCGAGGCGGCGCGGCGTCAGATAGCCAATCTGCACGACTTCGTGGTCACCGGGCCAATGTAGGTAGTTTCCGAAGGTGCCGCGAACGCAGCCCGCTTGGTAAGCGTGTGTTCGAAACGAGCGGTCGACATCGCCATGCACCGACCTAAGGCGAGCTTTCGACCGCAAGGAAAAGCCATGAGCGTCAAATCGATCTTCGAGTTCAAGTTCCCTGCCGAGACGCGCGGGGAGGGCCTCGGCCTTGCCAAGGCCATCGGCAACGACATGCCGGTGCTGGCTGGATACCTGGATCACGAGGTGATCCAAGACTTCACCGACGCGGGCCACCTGATGGTTGTCACCCGCTGGGGCACCCGTCAGCAGGCGGAGGCCGTCCTGGGCACGTATCAGAACGATGCGAAGATCAAGCAGGTGACGAAGTTGCTTCCCGAACCTCCCAACGGCTTCATCGGCGACGTCCTCTCCTGAGCATGGCGGACTTCACGGGAAAGGTGGTCATCGTGACGGGGGCGGGCGCCGGCATCGGCGCCGCCACCAGCCGTCGCTTTGCGCGCGATGGCGCCTGCGTCGTGCTTTGCGGGCGTGGCAAGGACAAGCTTGACCAGGTGGCCGCCTCCATCGACAGCGAAATGCTGCTTGTCCAGCCGGTCGATGTTTCCTCGATGGCCGATATGGAGCAACTCGCACAGGCGGCGACCGGCCGCTTCGGCCGCATCGACGTGCTCGTGAACAATGCGGGTTTCGGCGTTGCAGGCGGTTTCCTCGATCAGGCCGTCGAGGATTGGCAGAAGGTGATGCGGATCAACGTGGATGGCGTCTTCTTCGCGTCGCGGTCCATCCTGCCGCACCTCATCAGAACGCGCGGCAACATCGTCAACGTGTCGTCGGTGTCCGGCCTGGGTGGGGATTGGGGGATGAGCGCCCTGAATGCCAGCAAAGGCGCCGTCACCAACCTGACCCGTTCGCTCGCGCTCGAATTCGGCTCCCGGGGCGTCCGCGTCAACGCGGTCAACCCGAGCCTGACGCTCACCGAGGCAACCAGCGCCTTGCGGGAGGATCAGGCGCTCATGGCCAAGTTCATCGAGAGGATCCCGCTCGGGCGCGGTGCGGAGCCGGAGGAGGTGGCGGATGTCATCGCCTTCCTCGCCAGCGAGGATGCGCGCTTCGTGACTGGCGTGAACCTCCCTGTCGACGGCGGCGTCCACGCCTCGAACGGCCATCCCAGGCTCGGTTGAGCATCAGACTGCGCACCGGTTCTCGATTGCGGCGGCACGTCGGCCGTAGACGGCGGGCGGCTTTGAGCACGGCATCCCTGACTGGCCCATGGTCCGCAAGCGGCACGACCAAATCGAGGCGGTCAGAAACAGGAGCACGACCTTATGAGTGACTCGACCTCTAAAATCCTGGTCGTCGGCGCGGCAGGGCGGTTCGCAGGGCTGGTCGTGTCTGCCTTGTCGAGCCGTGGCGCCCGCGTCCGCGGCTTGGTACGCAACGAGAAGCAAGGCGAACAGGCTCGTCAGAACGGCGCAGCTGAAACTGCCATCGGCGATTTGCGGGACCGGGCCAGCCTTGATGCGGCGCTTCAGGGCGTGGACAGGGCTTTCTACATCGCACCTGTCTATCAGAAGGACGAGGCCCAGATGGGCCTGTCTTTCGTCGAGGCAGCCAAAGCGGCCGGGGTGCGGCGCATGGTGTTCTCGTCCGCCATCCATCCGGTCATCGGCATCCTGCAAAATCATATCCAGAAGGTGCCGGTCGAAGAGGCGATCATCGAGTCCGGGATGGAGTTCACCATCCTGCATCCCACCGTCTTCTATCAGAATCTGGCGGCTGCCTGGCCCGGCATAGTCAAAACCGGCATCTTTGCCGAACCGTTCTCGGCGGCTGCACGGATATCCCGCGTGGACTATCGGGACGTCGCCGAGATCGTAGCGATGTCGCTTGTCGAAGACGGCCTCCTCAACGGCACTTTCGAACTGTGTGCGGATGACGGACTTGACCGCGGCGGCGTGGCAGCAGCAATGAGCGAGGCGCTCGGACGTCCCGTCAAAGTCGCAGCGCCGGACTTCGAGACGTGGATGGCACAGGCCAAGGTCCCCTATGATGATCACCAGAAGGAGGAACTGGCAGCGATGTACGCCTACTACGACCGATATGGCCTTGTCGGAAACACGCTGACGTTGCACGCCATCCTTGGCCATGAGCCTCGCTCGATCCGGAGCTTCTTCGCTGATTTGATGGCGGGTGCAAAAACCACTGCCGAATAGAAGCTCGCTTGATGCTTCCACCTTGATCCAGCCGTCGTAGCTGGCCCTCAGCTTTACCATCCCGGCCTGGTACGACGCCCTCCGCGGCTACGCGGACGGCGCTGCGTCGCCGCCACACGGCCACCGCACGTAGCCAGGACAACCAACAGGCTATGCAGACCCGGCTCGACAGGCCGGGCCAAGCCTTCGTATGACAGCCTGGCGTCATCCGAAGGAAGCCGACCATGGACCAGGTGCAGCAGGCCACGCCCCGGCGGCGGCCCTTCGTCTCCCAAACGGACGCCTTCGCCGACGGCGGCGACACCCCACGCCGCTTCCTCGAACGCTGCCTGGAGCAGGTCGCGGCCCGGGAACCCGGCGTCGGCGCCTTCACCGTGCTCGACGCCGAGGGCGCGCGCCGCAGCGCCGACGCCTCTGCCGAACGCTGGGCCGCCGGCAGGACGCTGTCGCGCATCGACGGCATGCCGGTCGGCATCAAGGACATCATCGACACCGACGACATGCCGACCCAACAGGGTTCCATGCTGTACAAGGACCACCAGCCGCTGTTCGGCGCGGCCAGCGCCACGGCGCTGCGGCTGGCCGGCGCCGTGGTCCTGGGCAAGACCGTCACCACCGAGTTCGCCTCCAGCGAGCCGCGCGGCACCCGCAACCCGTGGGACCTGGCGCGCACGCCGGGCGGCTCGTCCAGCGGCTCGGCGGCGGCGGTGGCGGCGGGCATGGTGTCGGGCGCGATGGGGACGCAGGTGGTCGGCTCCATCATCCGCCCGGCCGGCTTCTGCGGCGTCGTCGGCTACAAGCCCACCGTGGGCGGCATCAACCGCGGCGGCAGCCTCGACCTGCTCAGCCAAAGCTGCTCCGGCGTGCTGGCTGCCAGCCTGGACGACGCCTGGGTGATGGCGCGCGAGATCGTGGCGCGCGTCGGCGGCGACCCCGGCCACGTCGGCATCACGGGGCCGATGGCGCCGCCGCCGGCGACCCGGCCGCGGCGGCTGGCGCTGCTGCGGACCTCGGGCTGGACGATCCTGGAGCCCTCCGCGCGCGAGGCGCTGGACCGCGCCGTGGCCAGCCTGCGCCAGGCCGGGATCACGGTCGTCACTCGCGACGACGACGCCGACCTCGAAGTCGCGGAACAGGCGCTGGAGGACGCGCACGGGCTGACCATGCGGATCAACGCCTGGGAGTGGCGCTGGCCGCTGAACGCGTTCGTGGCGCGCGACGCCGCGGCGCTGAGCAAGTCGGCGCATGACCGGCTGGCGATGGGCGAGACGATGACGCAGGACGAGTACGCCGCCGCCATCGCCCGGCGCGCCGAGGTGCGCGGCCTCTACGCCAAGCTGGCGGGCCGGGTCGACGCGCTGGTCAGCGTGACCGCGCCGGGCGCCGCGCCGGTCGGGCTGGGCAGCACGGGCAACCCGATCTTCGTGGTGCCGGGCTCCTTCCTGGGCGTCCCCGTGGTCACCCTGCCCGCGCTGCGGTCGGAGGGCCTGCCGCTCGGGCTGCAGATGCTGGGCTTCGCCGGGCGCGATGCGGATTTGTTCGGCCACGCCGCGGCGATTGGCGGGTTGCTGCCGGGCTGATGCTCCAGCTTTCGGTCAACGGACGGGCGCATGCGCTGGACGTCGCCGCCGATACGCCGCTGCTCACCGTGCTGCGCAACGACCTGGCGCTGAACGGGCCGAAGTTCGGCTGCGGGCTGGGCGAGTGCGGCAGTTGCACCGTGCTGATCGACGGGGTGGCGGCGCGGTCCTGCGTGCTGCCCGCCGGGTTGGCGCAAGGGCGCGCGATCATGACGCTGGAGGGGCTGGGCACCCTGGCGGCCCCGCATCCCGTGCAGGCGGCGTTCATCCGGGAGCAGGCGGCGCAATGCGGCTACTGCCTGAACGGCATGATCATGACGGCGCACGCGCTGCTGGCGCGCGACCCGGCGCCGAGCGAGGCGCAGATCAAGGAGGAGCTGCGCTACAACCTGTGCCGCTGCGGCGCACATTACGAGATCATCCGCGCGGTGCAATTGGCGGCGCGGCTGCTGGCTGACGCTTCGCAATGACGGGCGCGAACGACATCCTGGCGCAGGACGGCACGCTCGTCGTGCTGCGCGACACGGCGGCGGGACCGGAGCTGTTCATCGTCATGGACGCGGACGGGGTCACCGGCTTCAACGGCCATGTCGACCTCGGCACGGGGATCGCCACGTCGCTGGCGCAGATCGTGGCCGAGGAGCTGGACGTGGCGCTCGGCCAGGTGCGCATGGTGCTGGGCACGATCGCGACGGGGCCGGACCAGGGGCCGACGACGGCAAGCACCACGCTGCAGGTGACAGCGATCCCGCTGCGCGCCGCCGCGGCGCAGGCGCGCGCCGCGCTGCTGGCGCTGGCGGCGGACGAGTTAGGCTCACCGATCAGCGCGTTGCTGGTGACCGACGGCGTGGTCGGCACGGGGACGGGCAACCGCTTCGTCACCTACGCCACGTTGTTGCAGGGCCGCCGCCTGCATCTGGCGCTGGACGAGGCGACGCCCGTCAAGCCGCCCGACAGCTACCGCGTGGTGGGGCAGCCGGCGCCGCGGGTGGACATCCCGGCCAAGGCGACCGGCGGCCTCGTGTATGTGCAGGACATGCGCGTGCCCGGCATGTTGCACGGCCGGGTGGTGCGGCCGCCGTACGCCGGCATCGACCACGGCGAGCAGGTCGGCCACAGCCTGCCGGCGGTGGACGAGGCCTCC
>CAXSFF010000263.1:0-5520 GCA_964236035.1 uncultured Acetobacteraceae bacterium | reverse complement strand
TCCGCCCGGAAGCCCGAAAAGCCCGCGCCGGAAATCGGTCGGCCCGCACTATTGGTGCAATGGTGTATGCCTGCTTTTGGATGGCTGTTCCCGTAGCGGTGCCATGACGGCCGTGTAGCCATCACGCCGCGTTCGCGTGGCGGTCGCGTCGCGGTGTCGCCGCGCTCGCGTGGCGCTGGTCGCGCGACCCTGCCGCGCCCCGCGAAAAAAAATCTGCGCCAGCCCGAAATCGGGTGGCGGCGTTCGCAAGCGCGCCGCCGACGCTTGCGGTCATGAAGACGAAACGCGCCGGCGTCAGAGCCATCCTCCGCCAGGTCGAGCACAGCCTCGACCGGTCGCCCCTGTTCTACTGGCTGGTGGAGAACCACGACGCCCTCGTGGGGCAAGCCAAGGGCCGGAGGCTGAGGTGGGTGGATTTGTGCCCCACCTTCGCGGCGCTCGGGCTGACCAACCAGCGAGGCGGGCCTGCGACGGCGGAGACCGCCCGCATGACCTGGTACCGCGCGAGGAAGGAAGTCGCCCGGCAGCGCGCCCACGCCGCTGCCAAGGCCGCCACCGGCCTCGCTCCGCGCAGCCTGATGCCGTCCGCCCGGCCCGCCACTTGGCAGCCCACGCCGCTGGCAACCAGGCCAGCGGCTGGGCTGGCCCTTGGGCAACCTACCCCATCCCCATCCGCATCCCTCGATCGAACCGCAGGCACCATGCCCGGCGTCGGGGGGCCGGTAAGCGACGACGTGGTGCAGGCCAGGCTGGCCGCGCTGCGCCGCACGCTGGACGAGCGCAGCGGCCGCTAGCCGCCATTCAGGAGGAGCACACGATGGACGGAATGGACACGACGGCTGGCAAGCCGATCAAGGGCGCGCAGGTCACACCGGGAGACCGGCAGGTGTTGGCCGTGCGCATGGGGCGTGGGCGGACGGGTGGGAGCACCTTGGTGGACTGGATCGTCCAGTGCGCGCGGCAGGCTGGCCGGCCTGTCGTCGTCGGTGACGGCGACCGCCGCAACCCGACGCTGGCCGGGTTGTATCCGCCAGGCACGGACGGAGCGGCGACCCAGCCCCGCACCGACGAGACCGCCGACATGAAGGATTGGATCACCGGCAGCCTCGGCCAGATGGTGGCGCTGCGCACGTCGCTGGTGTTGGACCTCGGCGGCGGCGACCGCGTGCTGGCGGACTATGGCCGTGACCTCGGCCTGGTGGAGTTCTGCACCGCCGCCGGGATCGAGCCGCTGGCCCTGTTCGTCAGCGGCCCGGAGATGGACGACTTCGAGCACGTCCTGACGATCTGGAAGGCCGGCTACTTCCGGAGCCGTCGCTCCATCCTCGTCCTGAACGAGCACCTCGTCAGCGGGGGCCGCACCCCTGCGGGCGCGTTCGACGCGATCATGTCCCGGCCCGAGATGGCGGAGATGATGGCGGGCGGCCTGGTGCCGCTGTTCATGCCGCGGCTGCCGTGCATGACCGAGATGCGCGCGGCCGGGCTGAGCTTCCTCGACACGATGGCGAGCAAGCCCGGCCTCACCGGCAAGCCGCTCGGCCCGGTGCGGCAGTTCATGGTGGGAACCTGGCACAAGAAGATGCTGGCGGCGTTCGAGGGGGTCGGCGCCCTGGATTGGCTGCCATGAGCGTGGCAGGCAAGCTGGGACGCAGCAAACCGGGGCTGCCGGGTGGGCAGGCGGGGCGCTCGGCCTCGTCAGCGGCTACCTTCCTGGCGTGCGCCGCGCTGTGCTGTGCGGCCTGGCCAGCCCGCGCCGAGCTGGTGCCCGTGACGCGCAACGGGCTGCCTCAACAGGTGATCCCCGAGTACCAGGAGACCGGAGCACCCACTTTCATCACGCGAGTGGCCCCTCCTCCACCAGTTGTCACGCCCGTTAGCACCGATCCAGGGTCCAGCGGTGACACCAGCACGGGGAGCAACGTCGGCGATAGTTTGGCATTGACGAAAATGGAGGCGACGTCCTGGGGCGGCCAGGCGGCTGTGAACGCACAATCCGTTGGGCTCAATCCTTCCGCTCTCGCCGCCACTTGTCTCGCCGAAAGCGGTTGCAATGGCTCTCAAGCTACAGTCCCTGGACAGTCAGCACAGGGAACCTTCCAAATGCAGCCAGCTGCATATAAAGAAGGAATTGCCAGAGCCGAAAAGGAAAATCCAGCGCTTGCCTCTCAAATCGTCCCTGGTGATGCTGGCCGATATGATCCGGTCTCGTCTGCAATCGCCGCGTCTGGCTATCTTCTGCAAGGGGCAGATGCCTTACAGAGTGACGGTGTTACAAACCCCACAGTGCTGCAGACGCGAGGCTATTTTGTGTTCGGTCCAGGTCCTGGCCCACAGGTCGCCCAGGCACCTGACACAGCGACTCTCAGTAGCTACATTTCTCAAGAGGCCATGACCAAAAACCACTGGCCGTCCACCGAAACAGTCGGGCAGTGGCGTGCCTCGGTAGTCAAAACAGTCGGGGATGCCGCAAACCAATCTGTTCTAAGTCGCTAAAGAAAAGGAAGTCGATTATGCGCACCACAGCTTACCTCACTTCTCTCGCTGCCATGTGCTTCGTTGGCCTTCTGTCTCGGTCATCCTACGCTGAAGGGATGTATGCGCTGCGGCCACTTCCCGGATACAAATGCATGTCCCTGAACATCAGCGACAAGGATATGATGGACTTTCACGCTGTGGTCCCGATCTATGCCAAGCCGTCACCTGATTCCACGCCAGTAGGTCAGGCGTCGTCCATCGTCTTTGTGGCTTCCCCCGAAGTGGCAGTCGGCGGCTTCGTCAAGGTGAAGCGCTTGGACGACAGCGTGGGGTGGATCGACGCTCGCTATGTCGTCCCTTGGCATGCCCCTGACGGTCGTCCTCACCAATGCACGCCGAGCTATATGTCGAAGGGGGGCCTCGGCAGCGACATCAAGTGACCTTTTAGGAGCTGTAGGAGGGGGCCTGAGTCGCTCTCTGGCTCAGGCCCCCTCCTTTCGTCTGCCCACTTTCTTTCTGCCTTCCAAGCGCGCGCGAAGGTTTCTCTATAAGGTTTCAAGTGTTCGGAGGCTTTTTTCTGAACTTTTTCAATGCTTTACCCTGTGGATACCCTACTGATGGGGGGCCTATCCCTACTTTTGGGGGGAAATTCCTGCCGCTATCCCTACTTTTGGGGGGCATCCCTACTTGAAACTTCTAGGTTGGGTTGGCTAAGATTCGTGGCGTGAAACAGCGTCCTCCTCCCGTTCCCCTCCCTGTCGGGCGCACCATGCGAGCTGCACACGTGCGCCCGCAGGAACACGGCGGCGGCGAGGGCGCGGTCAAGGCGGGTGAGCTGGTCGAGGCCACCTTCCCCGAGGGCGCCACGCTCTCGGCCAGCGCGCGCAAGGTGCTCGTGCTGCTGCTCGCCAAAGCCGCCGGCGACGCTTGGGAGGACAAGGAGCACCAGATCACCAAGGGCGAACTGCGCGGCAGCCACAAGGGCAACGAGCGCCTGGCGCGGGTGCTGGACGAACTGCAACGGGTGCTGCTGCGGGTTCGGGTGAAGTCGGCCCGCGGCCACGATGCCGTGCTGGTGGCGCCCATCATCGCGCAACGCATCGAGGAGCTGGACGACGACGCTCGCTCGGTCGTTTTCTGGCGCTTCTCCGAGCCGATGCGCCGGGTGATGCAGTCGTCCGACCACTACGCCGAAATGCACCAGCAGACCGTGATGGCCCTCGAAAGCCGCTACAGCGTCACCCTGTACGAGTATGGCTGCCTACTGCACCGCCGCCAGCATCCGACCTGGCAGGGCACCGTGGCGCAGTTCCGTGAGATGCTGGGCGTGCCGGCCGGCACCTACCGCGACTGGACTGCCCTGAACCAAAAGACGTTGGAGATGGCCAAGTCCGAGATTGACCATGTCGCTCCGTTCACCCTGACCTGGCGGGAGACCCGCCGCGGCCGGGCCGTGGTCGCCGTGGAGTTGCGGTTTGATCCCAAAGCTCCCGAGGCTGTCGAGGCTGCCAAGGCCGAGCTGGCGACCCCGCGTAGTGGCCGGACGCTGCGGCGTGCCGAGCATGCCAAGGCGCCGCCTGTCCGGACCAAGGAGCAGCTCGACCTGGAAGACGCCCTGGCGTCGCTCAGGGGGCACACCGGCGCCCCGCCCAAGCCAGTATAGGCCGACCTGGTCCGGGCTGCTGGCTTTGACGACCAAGACCCGCAACCAAAGACCGAAGGCAGATATCGAATGGCCCCGCTAACACCCGAGCAGCAGAATCAAGTCGAGGCGATGTTTGCAGCCAGCTTTGCGAAGGACGCCGCGCTTGCCAAGAAGCGGAGGATGGAGACGGGCGCACTTGAAATCGAATTAGGAAGCGCCTCTGACGATCTTCCGATTAATGACCCTGGCTTTCAGCATGAACTGGCAATCTTCGGCGGCGCGCTGAAGGCAGCAGGGGTTGTTTACTCTCAACGTGGGATAGCCTTCGATTCGGTTGACGCTCACGGGTACCCTCTTGCTGAATTTGCGATCCAGCATCTAGGCTTGCCTGCCATTGGCATTGTCACAGCGGCGGTCACTGGATGGTTTGCAGGCCGCGCCGGTCGGAAAGCACGGCTGAAATTTGGTGACGTGGAAGCGGAAGCCCGGACTCCCGAGGAGGTTGAGCAATTGCTCAAGAGCGCCGCGGCATTTCGCGCCCAGGTGGCAACAAAGAAGGACAAAGAGGAATGAACACTCTCTGATTTTTGGCTCTAACGTCGATCCAGTTTGAAGGCCCGCCGCGCCTCCCAGCAAGGCGGCAACTCGAAACCGTCTATCAAATGTGGTTTGTCGTGATCGCCGGTTGCGATGAGAAGCTCAGCGGGGTTCCAGTCCCGCAGCAGATTTTTCATCAGGCGCGTGGCCTGCGTTCTCACACTCGGTTTCGGCTTGATAGGATGCCTTTCGTCGTAATCGTCACAGTGAAAATGTAGGTGGGTTCCCTGGCACAGGTGAAGGTTTCCGAAGAAGACAAATCGTTCTTCCAAAGCGAAGTTAACCGCCAGTGACGGTTGAATCGGATTTATGAAGACCCTGCCGACCGAATCCCTGTCCCAATTTGGGGCGACAGCGCGAAGTCCGTAACCGCGATCAAAAACGTTGCTGAGGCCCTTGTGACAGCAGGGGCATTGTTCCACGTCGAGCGGTTCATCCAGCAGCACCAACGGGATGTTGCGGCCCAGCCTTACCGATTCTTCGACAATATCGGTTGTCCAGTCATCCAGATTGCCAGAGCTAAGCTGATGATAGACGCGCTCGAAGACGATTCGCCCGCTTGTCCATTGGTAAGTAACTTTGGCTGAGTGAATATAATCGTGTGTCCCGTATCCGCTAATGGTCGCCAGCAGACGAGGCTTCGATTGCTGTGCCTCTTGTATGAAGAATTCCCACTCCTGCTTGTGCCGCAGGATTTCCGCCGCCCCCAACTCGACATGCCGAATCGGATATCGGCCGGGGCGATGATGGGCGTCGTGATCCGCGACGCAGAGAACGGCAAGGTTTTCGTCCACAGTGTTGGC
>CAXSFF010000262.1:0-5560 GCA_964236035.1 uncultured Acetobacteraceae bacterium | reverse complement strand
TGACGGAGATGATCGACAGCACCAGCGCCCAGATGCCGATCCAGACGTCGCGGCCCACCACCTTGATCAAGGTGTAGGACCACACGGCCTGGTCCGGCGTGCCGGCAATGCCCGTGGCGGCGCCGACCTGGCCGCCATAGGCCTGCGCGGCGGCGAACCCGGCGGCGTCGGCGAACTCCGAGGTGCCGATCCAGGCGCCGCCGATCCCTGCCGGCAGATGCAGCCAGCCTGCGACCAGCGGCAGGACGAAGATCATCACGATGGCCCAGCCGACCACCAGCGTGATCGCGATCGGCGGATGCTCCTTCTTGGCGCGGACCGCCCCGGCGATCGCGATGGCGGCGGACACGCCGCACACCGCCCCGCCGGCGCCAAGCGTCGCGGCCAGGCGCTTGTCCAGCCCGAGCCTGGTGCCGACGAAGAAGATCACCAGGAAAGTCGAGATCGAAACGACCGACGCCTGCAGGATGGCGACGGGGCCGGCCCAGATGATGAGCGTGAACGGCAGCGTCGCGCCCAGCAGGACGATGCCCGTCTTGACGTAGAACTCCACCCGGAACCCGGCGTCGAGCCAGCGCGGCAGGCCGAACACGTTGGAGATCACCAGGCCCAGGACCAGCGCCACCAGCGGCGGCTCCAGGTTGTAGTATTGCGACCTCTCCCAGGCGCCGGCCGCGACGATCGCGACCGAGAGGACATAGAGCAGGGTGAAGGCGGGCACGAAGTCACGCGGCTTGAAGCCGAGGATCGTCGTGGCGCCCGTGAACAGCGCCAGCCACACGGCGTATTGCGCCAGGTAGCGCGGCGCGTCCGTCGCGAACCGGGCGCCGAGCTGCGTGAAGCTTGCCCATTTGGGCGGCGTCACCGCCAGCCATGCGAGGCTGGAGCCGTTCACGAACAGCAGATAGGCGGCGGCGGTCAGGCCCAGCCCGAGCCACACTGCCCACCAATCCTCCGTCCGCCATAGTTCCTGCCAGCCGGACCGATCGGGGGTCGCCTGCCGTGCGGCATCGCTGGTCTGACTCACTATTCGCTACTCCGGGCAGGCGTATGACGCTCCGAGCTTAAGTAGGCGTTGTCAAAGGATCAGAAATGCGCATCCGTAAAAAGAAAATCCCTGCTCCGAGCGGCACAGTCGACAGCATGCGAACGTCGAATGGAGGTTTATCCAGAGATTATTCTGTCGAGTGCTTTTCCCCGCGGCTTTTTCCCCTGCACTGGCAGACTGGTGCATCGGGCTCTCCCAGGAGAAGTTCAGTGGGCGTCGGCCGATGGGCCAGCCGGGCGTCCGCCTTTGCGCAGCAGCGGCACCATCGCCGTGGCGACGACGAAGCAGCAGCCGATCGCCAGGAAGGCGTCGGAGAAGGTCAGCGTCAGCGCCTCCCGCATCGTCGTCGCCCGCAGCGTCCGCAGCGCCATGGCAAGCCCGGCATGGGTGTCGCCGCCGGCCAGGGAGGCGTCGCGCAGGCTGGCCCGTCGCAGCAGCTCCGTCATGGCCGGGTTGGCGCTGCCCAGGTGCTCCGCCAGGCGCAGGAAGTGCAGGTTGGTGCGGTCGTTCAGGATCGTGGCGCACGCGGCGATGCCGATCGCGCCGCCAAGGTTGCGCATGAGGTTGAACAGGCCGGATGCCAGCTTCAGCCGCGCCGGCGCCAGGCCGCCCAGCGTCAACGTCACCGCCGGCGCGACCGCGAACTGCTGGGAGAACCCGCGCAGCGCCTGCGGCAGCAGCAGCTCCCGCCAGCCCCAGTCATGGGTGATCGGGGCGAAGTCCCACATCGACAGCGCGAACCCGGCCAGCCCCGCCATCATCAGCCAGCGCAGGTCGATGCGCTTGGCCAGCACCACGTAGCAGGGGATGCCCATCACCTGGAACACGCCGGTCGAGAGCACGGCGACGCCGATCTGCAACGCGCTGAAGCCCCGCACCTGGCTGAGGAACACGGGGGTCAGGTAGATCGTGGCGAAGATGCCGATGCCCGTCACGAACGAGAAGAAACAGCCCAGCGAGAAGTTGCGGCTCGACAGCGCCCGCAGGTCCACGACCGGGCGCTCGAAGGCGAGGCTGCGCCAGATGAACAGCGCGCCTGAGATGCCGGAGGTCCAGGCCGTCGTCCGGATGGCGCCGTCGTCCAGCCAGCCCCAGCGGGCGCCCTCCTCCAGCGTGTACTCCAGGCAGCCGAGGAACAGCGCCATCAGGGCCATGCCGAGGTAGTCCGCGCCCTTGAGCAACGAGAGGTCCGGCTTGTCGACCCGCACCAGGATGGGCACCACGATGGCCACGAAGGCGCCGGGCGCCAGGTTGATGAAGAACAGCCAGTGCCAGGAGGTGTTGTCGGTGATCCAGCCGCCCACGGTCGGGCCGAGCGTCGGCGCCAGCGAAGACAGCGCGCCGATGGTCGCCGCCGCGACGACGACCTTCGGACCCTGGAAGAACGCGAAGGCGGTGGTGAACACCATCGGGATCATCGAGCCGCCGAGGAAGCCCTGCAGCGCGCGGAACACGATCATGCTCTGGATGTTCCAGGCCGCGCCGCAGAGCAGGCTGGCCAGCGTGAACCCGGCCGCCGACGCACAGAACAGCCAGCGCGTGGACATCACCCGCGACAGCCAGCCGGAGAGCGGGATGACGATGATCTCGGCGATCAGGTAGCTGGTCTGCACCCAGGCCGTCTCGTCGGTCCCGGCGGACAGGCCGCCGCCGATGTCGCGCAACGAGGCGGACACGATCTGGATGTCGAGCAACGCGATGAACATGCCGACGCACATCACGGCGAAGGCGAACACGCGCCGGCCCGGCGTCAACTCCGCCGTGCTCATGGACGTTCGTCGACCGACGCCGTGACAGAAAGGCCGGGCCGCAGGTCCCCAAGCCGGCCGGCATCGCCGTCGAGCAGCACCCGCACCGGCACGCGCTGGACGATCTTGGTGAAGTTGCCGGTGGCGTTCTCGGCCGGCAGCACGCTGAACACGGCGCCCGTCGCCGGGGCCATGCTGGCCACGTGGCCATGGAACACCTCGCCGGGCAGCACGTCGGCCACCACGGAGACGGGCATGCCGGGCTTGAGGCGGGCGAGTTGGCTCTCCTTGAAGTTGGCGTCCACCCATAATCCCTGCGCCGGCACCACGGAGAGCAGTTGCGCGCCAGGCGTCACGTAGGCGCCGACCTGGGCACTGCGGTTGCCGATGGCGCCGTCGATGGGCGCCCGCAGCTCGGTGTAGCCCAGGTTCAGCCGGGCGGCCTCACGGTCGGCCGCCGCCGCCGCCAGCGCCGCCGCGATCTCCACCCGTGCCGCGTCGATCACGTCCATCTGCCGTTCCGCGGCGTCCGCGGCGGCATGGGCCTGCGCGGCGGCAGCGACGGCCTTCTTGGAGTCGGCGTCGGCCTGTTGGGACCGCTGGACGGAGCCGAACTGGTCGCGGGCCAGCGAACGGTAGCGGTCGGCCTCGAACCGGGTGATGGCCGTTTGCGCCGCGGCGGCGTCCAGCGCCGCCTGCGCCTGGGCGACCATCGCGGCCTGGAGCCTGCGACTGGCCGTGTTGCTGAGAAGCTTGGCCTGTTGGGCGGCGACGCCCGCATCAGCCTTGGCCAGGGCCGCCCGGTAATCCCTGTCGTCCAGCCGCAGCAGCAGGTCGCCGGCATGCACCATCTGGTTGTCGGTGACGGCCACGGCCGCGATGAAACCGGACACCTTCGGCGCGAGCACGGTGATGTCGCCGCCGACGAAAGCATCGTCCGTGCTCTCGGTGAAGCGCCCGACCGTCCACCACCGATGGCCGTACCATGCGCTTCCCGCAGCGATGAGAAGAACCAGGCCGGCCACCAGCACGCGGCGGCGCGACAGCCGGGCCAGCCGGATGCCCGGCCCGGCGTCGGCGAACGGCCGCTCCGGGAGCGTGGGGGTTCGCGCCGATCCTGCCAACGCCTGGTCGTCCATGATCGCCTCCACGGCGTTCCTTAATCGAAACGCTGTAACTATCTTGTTGATAGCTGCCCATAGAAGCTTGTCAATCGCAAGTCACCAGGCTATCTCTCGTCCATGCGCCGCGCCCTCCTCGACAACTCGCCCTGTCCTGTTGCCCGCAGCCTCGGCTGCTTCGGTGATCCCTGGTCGATGCTGATCCTGCGGGACGCCTTCTACGGCATGACCCGGTTCGACGAGTGGGAGCGCAGCCTCGGCATCGCGCCCAACATCCTGACGGCGCGGCTGAAGGCGCTGGTCGAGGACGGGTTGCTCGAACGGCGCCGCTACAGCGAGCGCCCGCCGCGGCATGAGTATCGCCTGACCGAATCCGGGCAGGATGCGTGGCCGGTCCTCATCGCCCTGCTGGCCTGGGGCAACCGGCACCTCGCCCCTGATGGGCCGAGCGTCGTCGTGCTCAACGCGGAGACGGGCGAGGCGGCCGAGCCCGTGATGGTGGACCGCACGACCGGACGGCCGCTGAGCGATCCCGTGTTCCGGATCGGCGCCGGGCCTGCCGCCGGTGACAAGGTCCACCAGCGGGTCGCGGCGGCGGCCGGGCGACTGGCGTCAGTTGGGAAGCATGCATGACGGACGGCGCCGCACGGGCGCACGATGCAGCATCCACCCCTAGATCCAGGCGTGCACGGGCGGCCTGATGCCGTTGAGGGCGTGGTTGCCGATGGCGTGGAACTTCCAGCGCACCGGGTCGTGCAGCGTGTGGACGCGGGCGTTGCGCCAGTGGCGGTCCAGCCCGTGCTCCGCCAGGGTCGAGCGGGTGCCGGCCAGCTCGAACAGCTTGTTCGTGGCCAGGATCGCCGCCTCCGTCGTCAGCACCTTGGCCTCGGCCACGGCGATGGAGGCGGCGGCGACAGCATCCGCCGTCTCGTCCTTCGTCGCCTCGTCGATCACCAGCCCTGCCCGGTGCAGCAAGGCATCCGCGGCATGCAGCCGGACCTGCAGGTCGCCAATGGCGGCGATCGTGTAGGGGTCGTCCGCCGCCCTGTCCTGCCCGCTGTCGGTCCACGGACGCGAGCGCGTGCGGACGAACCCGATGGTGTCCGTTATGGCGCCGCGCGCGATGCCGAGGTCGATGGCGGCCTGGATGATCTGGGACACCGGGCCATACAGCGTCGGCTTGGCGGACGCCGCGTAGGCGGCGATCACGTGGTTGTCAGGCACGAACACACCGTCCAGCACGACGGTGCCGCTGGCGGTGGTGCGCTGGCCGAAGCTCGACCAGTCGTCCCCCACCGTCAGCCCCGGCGCATCGCGCGCTGCCACGGCACGCCGGGCCAGGCCGTCCTCGTCCAGCGCCTGCACGGGAATGTAGTGCGCGAACAGCGCGCCGGTGCTGTACTGCTTGGTGCCGTCCAGCACCCAGCCGCCGGGCACGCGGCGCATCCGGGCGGCGATGTCGCGCGTCGTCTTGCCGCCGGACTCGGCCAGGGCGTTGCCGAACCGCGCTCCCTCCAGCGCCAAGCGGAAGAACAGCGCCGCCTTCGCCGGGTCCGGCTCGTAGCGCAGCAGGCGCACGAAGCCGTGGTGGTTCTGCGGAATTTGGCCCAGGGAGGGATCGGCGGCGGAGATGACCGCCGTCG
>CAXSFF010000261.1:0-5566 GCA_964236035.1 uncultured Acetobacteraceae bacterium | reverse complement strand
CTGCTCCTCCTCCCCTTGCGGGAGGAGGCCGGGAGGAGGGGTGGCCACAACGCGATGTTTGTCGCGCGGCACCCCTCCCCCAGCCCCTCCCGCAAGGGGAGGGGAGAAGAGTCAGGCACCGCTGCCGTTGGTATTATTCGGCAGGCTCCAGCAGCAGGTCGCGCAATCGCGCCAGCGCCGCGGCATCGAGGCCGAACGCCTGCTCGAAGTAGCGTTCCATCGAGCCGTACTCGCGGCGCGCGGCAGCAAAGGCGGCTTCCAGCAGCCGCGGCTCGGCGCGCAGCAAGGCTTCACGGATGCTGGCGGGGAGGTCGGCGGCGGGCACGGTGTCGCGCCGCCACAGCTGGTTGGTCGCCGAGAAATCCGCCACCACGTCCTCCCACGCGACACCGAGCGCCGTCAGCAGCAGGGCGGCGGCGAACCCGGTGCGGTCCTTGCCGGCGGAGCAGTGGAACAGCAGCGGGCAGTTCCCGGCCAGCAGCCGCGCGAACAGGGCGCCATATTGCGCCTGGCTCTCGATCGCGTAGGCGACATAGGCCTGCTCCAGCACGGCATGCAGCGCCTCGCCGGTGGCGTCCTGGGTGCGCAGGATGTCGCGCAGGCCCGCACCGACCGAAGGCTCGATCGGCAGCTCGACCCGTTCTGGGCGGAGCAGCCGGGTCGGCGCCCGCGCCCGCTCCGCCACGCTGCGGAAGTCGCAGACCGTGCGGATATGCAGCGCGCCGAGCACCTCCAGATCCTGCGGCGTCAGCTTGGCCAGCGCGGCCGAGCGGTAGACCAGGTGACGCCGCACCCGGCGGCCGTCGGCGCCCCGGTAGCCGCCGAGGTCACGCACGTTGGAAGCGCCTTCAAGCACCACGGAGAACGGCGGGCCGGGGAGAGCGGAAGGAGGGGCCATGGCTCTTCGCCTAGCCCACGGCGGCGGCCGGCGGAAGATACCCCGTGCACCCGCCGATCAAGCCCCCGTGCTCGCCGTCAGCGCCGGGGAACTCGCTGCGTGCCGCTTCGCTGTCAGGCACCGGCTCGCGCGCGCACCGCCGGCCCTCACGATCGATGAAAGAAGGCTGCCTATGACCACGGACCTGAACCTCTCCCGACGTGGGCTGATCGCCGCCACCGCCGCCGCGGCCATGATCCGCCCGGCGCTCGCCGCGATGCCGGCCTTCACCCAGGTCGCCACCTTCGACCAGCAGGTGACGGGCGTGGCGGTCGCCAAGGACGGCCGCATCTTCGTCAACTTCCCGCGCTGGGAGAAGGACGTGCCCGTCTCCGTGGCCGAGGTGATGAAGGATGGCAGCCTGAAGCCGTATCCCAACGCCGAGTGGAACGCCTGGAGCAACCTCAAGCCGCTGTCTCTGAACGATCATTTCATCTGCGTGCAGAGCGTCACGGTCGATGCGCAGGGCTTTCTGTGGGTGCTCGACCCCGCCGCCCCAGGCAACGAGTTCATCAAGCCGGGTGGCGTCAAGCTGGTGAAGATCGACCTCAAGACCGACCAGGTCGTGAAGGTCATCATGTTCGACGAAGCGGTGGCGCCGCAAGGCAGCTACATGAACGACGTGCGGATCAGCCCGGACGGCAGGTACGCCTACCTGACCGACTCAGGGCAGCGGGGCGCCCTCCTGGTGGTCGACATCGGCAGCGGCACGAGCCGCCGGGTGCTAGACGGCGATCCGCGCACGCAGGTCGAACCGGGTGTGGTGCCGTATGCCGACGGCCACGAGCTGCGCCGGCCCGACCACCGCATCCCCGCCTTCGCCGCCGACGGCATCGCGCTCGATGCGGCGGGCCAGTACCTGTACTGGCAGGCGCTGGTCGGCCGCACGCTGTACCGCATCCCCACCGCCCCGCTGGCCAATGCCCGGATGACCGCCTCCGACATCGGCGCCCTGGTGGAGAATCTCGGCGCGACCAACGTGGCCGACGGGCTGTGGATGGACGAACAAGGCTACCTGTTCATCACCGACCCGGCGGAGAACGCCGTGCGCATGCGCGCGCCGGACGGGACCATGAGCGTGGTAGCGCAGGATGCCCGGCTGCGCTGGCCGGACAGCATGGCCGAGGGCGCCGACGGCTCGATCTACGTCACCGCCTCCCACATCCAGGACATGGCGCAGTTCCACGAGAAGGGCAGCACGCAGAAGGGTCCGTGGGAGCTGTTCCGGATCGCGCCGCCCCACGCTCGCTGAAACGGACCCGGCGCGCTATCGCCGTTCGCGCCGGCGCGCCGGAGCGGGGTGCTCCGGGGCCGACTTGGCGGTCGCCGGGCGCACCAGCGGCGCCACGTCGCGCTGGCAGGCGCCGTCCTCGCCGACGCCGAACTGGATGGTCGGGAGGATCGCCGCCGGCGGGAACAGGATGCCCAGCCCGACCGCGGCGCCGGCCTTCAAGGCGAGTGGCCCGGCCTCGGGCAGGATCGACGGGCTTTTCAGGTGCCCCGTGATGTCGATCGGCGTCGACAGGGTGCCGACCGAGAAATGCTTGGAGTTGGTCTTCAGCTTGTAGTCCAGGGTCTCGTCGGCGAGGTTGATGTCGCCGGTGCCCTGCACGCGGGCCTCGCTGGTGTCCAGCAACAGCACCTTGGTGTTCATGATGCCATGCTGCAACGCGAACTCGCCGACGAAGCATTGCAGGTTCGCCCGCTGCGGGATTCCCATGGCCGACAGCAGGGCGTTGCCCACCTCCAGCCCGGCGATGTCGACCAGCAACGCGCTGAGGTTGCCGCCGGAGATGCCCAACTGCAACGACCCGTTGCCATGCCCCAGCAGCGTGGCCACCGAGTTGCCGGTCGACACCAGCGACGCGTTGCCGTTCAGCGACCCGGCGCCGTTGACGAGATGGGTGGCGTCCAGCAGCCGGCCCACGTCCACCTTGCGCACCTCGACCTTGGCGTTGGTCTTGAACTCCTTGCCGACGGGGGCGAGGTCGGCGGTCAGGTCGATGCTGCCCGCGCCGACGCCCAGGCTCAACGGCGTCAGCTTGATGCGGCCGTCCTCGATGCCGAGGTTGAACATGATGGTGTCGAACGGCACCGAGGCACCCTGAATATGGGCGCCCTTGTAGTGCAGCTGCACGTCGGCGGCGTTGACCTTGGGCAGGTTGATCGGCGTGTCCGGGAGGATGCGGGTGCTGGCCTCCGCTTTCGCCAGCTCGGCCTTCTGGGCGGCGCTCTGGTTCGGCGTGCCCTTGCGGCCCGGCGCCGTGCCGATGAAGCCGCCAAGGTCCGCCAGGTCGACCCGGCGCGAACTCAGCGTGGCGTCGACCTGGGTGCGCGGCTTGGTCGGGTCGATGGTGATGTCGCCGTTCAGGTCGCTGGAGCCGAGCGTGCCGGTGAACCCGGTGAAGCGTATCTTCCGGTCGGCGTAGTCGAGCTTGCCGGCGATGGAATAGGCCGGCGTCTGCGGAATCGGGATGCCGGTCAGGGGGAACAGCAGCGCCATGTCGGGGCCGGCCAGGTTCAGCTTCAGGTCCGCCCCGGCGAAGTTCAGCGGGTTCTCCACCGTGCCCACCAGCGTGATGTGGGTCGGCCCGTCCGCCAGGCGCAGGTTGATCGGATACGGCTGCCCGGCATCGCGCAACGACAGCAGCGCGCCGCCGATTAGCTCCCCGGTGACCGGCTGGCCCGCGTAGGTGCCTTTGGCGTCGACCACGATCTGGCCGCCGCTGGCAACCGCCGCGTCATGCCCGGCGCCGGTGACCTGGTCGGGCGAGCGGGTCGAGACGTCGAGCTTGAAGTCGGACTTCAGCTTGGCCATCGCGACGTGGGCGTGGCCGTCGTTGATCACCAACTGGCCGATCTTCGGGCCGGCGTCCGGGTCGCTCTTCTTGTCGTTGCCGGACGAACCGCTGCTGCCGAAATCCCAGTTGTCACGGCCCTTGGCGTCCTGTTCGGCCTCGACCACGGGCTGGTCGACGGTGATCTGCGGCAGGACGATGCTGCGGCTGCGGACGTAGGCCATCACGTCGGCGGCGACAGTCAGCTTCTCGATCTTGGCGAACGGCTTGCTGGCGTCGAAGCCGTCGGCGTTGGCGACCTCGATCCCGCCCAGCGTCACCGTCGTCACCCGGCCCAGGTGCACGCCGAGCGACTGCGCCGTCACGGAGCGGCCGAGCGCCGCGCTCGCCTGCCGGTTGACCAGCGGCAGGAACCAGTTCCAATTCCAGAACGCCACCAGGGCGATGACGCCGACGACGAGGACGCCGAGGATGGGCAGCCACAGGCGGCGGCGGGTCGGTTTGGTCGCGGTGTCGTTTGCCATCACCCGGGAACGCCTTGCCCGGCTGCGCGGTTGCAGCGGCGCTCGCCGGGTGCCGCCGGGTCAGGCGTAGTTCTGCGGGAACATCGCCCGCCGGGCGGCCTCGTCCATGTCGGCCTTGAAGCTCTGGCGGTCCTTCAGCGCCAGGGCGCGGACGGCGGCGGGGCGTGCGTTGATCTCGTCCACCAGCCGCTTGAGATGGGGCAGCTTGTCCCATGCGCCCTCGCCCATCACGGCCGGCAGGGCGCGCGCCCAGCCCCACGCCGCCATGTCGACGATGGTGTAGGCGTCGCCCAGCAGGTAGCGGCGGTCCGCCAGCCGCGTGTCGAGGATGCCGTAATGGCGGGCTGCCTCGAAGCCGTAGCGCTGGATCGCGTACGGCAGCTTCTCCGGCGCGTGGTTGCGGAAATGCACCGCCTGGCCAGAATACGGCCCGACCCCCGTCGCCACGAACATCAGCCATGACAGCAGCGCGCCGCGGTCCGCCGGCGTGTCCGGCGGCAGGAACCGCCCCGTCTTCTCGGCAAGGTAGAGCAGGATGGCGTTGCTGTCGAACACCGTGACGTCGCCGTCGACCAGCGACGGCGCCTTGGCGTTCGGGTTGATGGCGCGGTACTCGGGGGCATGCTGCTCGCCCTTGCGGGTGTCGACGGAGACCGGCTCGTAGGCCAGCCCCGTCTCCTCCAGCATGAGCGCGACCTTGGTCGGGTTCGGCGCCAGGTTGTAGTAGAACTTGATCATCGGAGCCTCTTGCCTGGACAGGTTTGTGATAGGTGCGGATTTCAGGCCGTCCGGCTCCGATGCGCAAGGGACCGCTTGCTTGCCGGCAGCCGCTCCGCTAACGCGAAGCCGGCGCGCATCGGCGCGTGGAGCGAGGGCGTGCCCAGGAAAGCGACACGGACGGCACAGGATTTCCCCCGGTCTGCCATGGCGGCGGAAGATCACGGCTGCTTCGCGCGCCGGCATCATGCCCGCTGACCACGCGCCGCCCGGGCCGCGTTCGGGCTGGAACGCCGGCGGCCTGCCGACGCTGACACCGCTGGGATCGCCTGCCTTGCCGCCGCTGCGACGGGTGGACCCGGCCGACGCGGCGCCGGGCGTGGCGCCGTGGTCGTCGCCATACCGGCTGCCCGCGAGCCTGCCGCCAGACCCGCCGGCCGAGATCGTCCCGCCCGCTCCGGCGACGGTGTCGACCGCGCCCGCATCTGCTGTCCCGGCCGCCGCGCCGCCGCTCCTGCGCGCCGCGCCGGGGCCGGTCCGGCGGCGAGCACGCCGGATCGGGTTCGGTCTGCTGGTCCTCGCGCTGCCGG